>JAFTLM010000002.1 GCA_017455945.1 Clostridia bacterium
CCGTCGTTTAACATACGGCATACAAGCTCGGAATGTTTGGCTAACATATTCTCAAGAATAAAAAAACTTCCGTTTACTTTTTCTTCTTTTAAAATATCCAATATTTTATTTACGTTTCCGTTTTCGTATCCCGCATCAAAGGTAAGATAAACAATTTTTTTGTTTTCTTTTTCTGCTCTCTTATCTACATAGAAACAGTTATGGTCTTCTATAAAAGCCATTTCGGTATCAATGGTAGGTTGCATATGCAACTTGTTTCTTTGACAATACCAGCTGTAATGATTATTATTTATTGCTACGGTACTCAGAGACATAAAGACAAACGTAAGCAAACACAAAAATATTGATTTTATAATTTTTTTCATTTTATCTCCTGATTGTTTATTATTATTTTTTCTAAAAGAAACGATAATAAACCAGGAAAATTTAATGAAATTGATTGTACAGTTTTTTTATTCTGTCAATAACTTCAGTGCTGTCAAGTTTGTCGGTAGCATAGGCTTTCTTCAGCAAAGAAGACGGTAAATATACGTCGAACTTGTCTGATATAGGAGTTTCGGAACTTGCGATAAGATTCAAGCAATTTATTCCGTTTTCTTCAACATCGTTCAATAAAAGTTCAGAAAATGTCTTTTCGTCGTATTTGTCGAGCCTGAACATAATATAATTGCAACCGTCATAAGACATGTTGCTTATTCCCAAAGAGCCTGCTCTGAACTTCAAATATCTTACCAAGGTTCTGAATGATTTGGTTCCCAGCCAAGGAAACCAGCATTTTGTATATCCGCCTAAACTTACAAGATTTTTACAGTCAATTCCGGTATTGCGGGATAAGGTTCTCGCAACATCAAGCCTATGGCTCGCATTTTCTTTTAAATAAAGATACGTAATATCTTCTGAGATAACCTTTTTCATTCTTTCCAAAATTTTGGTGTGTATTTCTCCGTAATCTCCGGGCCATGACACCTCCATTTTGCCGTCCACACGATGAACGTATACAAGACGTCTTGAGGTATCCAGCTCTTCCACCTCCCACACTCTGCCTGCCAAAGCAAAACGATCGCCTATGGGAGGAGGCGTGGTTATGGTACCTATTTCATCGGAAGAACAGCGTACGGTGAAGTCTTCGCTGTCTTTGAATACAGCATAAAACTTAAAGCTGTTTATTATTTTTTCGCCTTCAATACCGATAATCAATCCGCCTTCATCGGTCATTTCAAGAAAATTATTGTTTATCATAGACACAAGTAAATCTCTGTAATCTTCCTTGACTATTTCGACAAACGGTGGTAACATCAATATTGTTTCAGCCAGTTCCTTTGCGGTTCGCTCTCCTTCCGATGCCAAAACACTTAACGTTTGGTGGAAAAGCAAACTAACAGGCATCTTTCTTATTATCGGAGGCTCTATAAAACGCTCTTCAATATACAGTTGTATTACTGCAATAGCTCTGATTAACTCCCAGGGACTAAGCTGAGGTAAAGGTGCGTTGGGGAGCGGCTCGTCCTCGCGAAAAACCATCATCATTTCGGGCGGGTTCCCTCTTCTTCCCGAACGCCCAAGCCGTTGCAAAAAAGCCGAAACACTGTGTGGCGAATTGTATTGAAGTACGCGTTCAAGTTTCCCAATATCGAGTCCAAGCTCCATAGTCACAGTAGCACAGGTTACGGCAGGAAATTCCTCCTTCATTTTTGCCTCGGCTTCTTCTCTTAAAGCCGCAGAAAGATTGCCGTGATGAATAAAGAATATGTCCTTATCCTTTCTTGCTTTGGCTATTTGATGCAAGGTAGCTGTTATGTATTCCGTTTCCTCTCTCGAATTGGCAAAAACCAAAGCCTTCATATTATTGACACAGTCATACATGTATTCAAACCCGCTATCAAACTTGGCTTTTTCGGAAGAAACAAAATTTTCTGCCTGCGGTGATTGTGAGAAATTTTGATTTTGCGTAAAAAAATGTTCAAGCCCGAGACGCCAGGTTAATTTTTCTTGCGAAACAACAGGGATATCGGTTTTTCGTGTGCTTCCGAGAGAAATCCATTTTCCAACCGCCTCGGTATCACCGATAGTTGCAGACAAGCCTACTATTCTGGGTTCGTTGCCGATTAATTTTGAAATTCTTCGTATCTGGCAAAGAACCTGACTGCCACGGTCACTGCCTATAAGCGAATGTATTTCATCGATTACCACAAACTTCAAATCGCAAAAAAGTCTTATTATATCATTCGAACGATTTATAAGCATAGATTCAAGCGATTCCGGAGTGATTTGAAGAATACCCGCAGGATTTTGAAGAAGCTTTTGCTTGTGTGATGCAGATACGTCACCGTGCCAATGAAATACAGGAGTTCCGCTTTCCTTAAGCAGAACGTCGAGACGTTCGAATTGATCGTTAAACAAGCTTTTTATCGGTGCAATATAGATTACAGATATGCTGTTCGTCGGCATTTCTTCAAGTAACGTCAAAATCGGAAAAAACACGGCTTCTGTTTTTCCGCTCGCAGTAGACGATGCCAGAAGCAGGTTGTTTTCTGTTTCAAAAATCGATTCGGCAGCGGCAATTTGTATTTCTCTGAACTCGGTCCAGGAATTTTTATATATAAAATTTTGTATATAATCGGGAAATCTTTCAAAAAGTCTGTCTGCTTTACTCATAAATTTCTCCTAAAAAATTATATCTTCTGCCGTTACGTTTTTAATTTTTATATTTGTATCTTTTTTTTCTTCAATTCCAACCGAACCTATAATAGCCGAAAATTCAACTTCGGGATTTTGAAGAAGTATATTTAAAACTGTCATATAGTCACGGAGCATTTCTCGCGGTGTTATCATAGTTTCTGCTACGGCTTTTTGCATATTTTGAAGTAAGAATGCCGAAATATTATCGTCTGTAATTTTCAGATCACAGGAATAATACTGATAAAAAAGATTTGTCATTCTTTTAAGCAAAGCAAACAACTCATTGTCTCCGAGTCTTACCAATCTTAAAATAGGGTTATTAAGATTTTTTATTCCCGCCATTTCATATTTGCTGTCACAAAGACGACTTCTCAGTGCTTCGTAACTGAAAAGTCCCCTCCTTGTATCATCCAAGAACTGCGGAGTTCCGCCAAAAATTATGGCTAATCCTTCAG
>JAFTLM010000394.1 GCA_017455945.1 Clostridia bacterium
CACAAAACAATCAAAAAACTTTCATTAGGAAGGTTTTTTGCGGAGCTTTTTTGCAAAAAAGCGACCCGTTCCTCCGTTCTCTCCGCCGCTAATCTATAATTTCTCTTATCTTTCTCACAAAAAGAGCTGATTTTGTAAAATCAGCTCTTTTTTCTTTATTTGCTTCTCTTGATAAGCTTTGCCTTGAAGCCGTTGCCCACGCCTGCGGCGTTGGCGTCGTCGGTGTCGATGTGCATCTCAAGTCTGAAATCCTTATGCGCGCGTATCTGAACGTCGTAGAAAAGCGTTCTTCTCTCGCCCTCAAGCTCTACGTCGGCGTACTCGCCGTCAACCACGCCAAAGGCTTTTGCCTCGTCAAGGCTCATATGTATGTGGCGGTTGGCTATGATGCATCCCTCTTTAAGGGTCACAATGCCCTTGGGGCCGACAATAGTTATGGGCGCCGAGCCCGCAATATCGCCCGACTCTCTAACGGGGGGCTTTACCTTGAGCGTAAAGCTGTCGGTTCTCGAAATCTCAACCTGGGAGTTCTTTCTCTCGGGTCCGAGAACACGCACGCCCTCGATAGGTCTCATGGAAGGACCTATAAGAGTAAGCTGCTCCTTGCAGGCAAATTGTCCCGGCTGGGAAAGGTCCTTTATGGGCGTAAGCTTGTAGTCCTTTCCGAAAAGGATATCAACGTGCTCTCTCGACAGATGTATGTGGCGGTTTGACACGCCCACGGGAATGTCGCCCTCGCCCTTTATCTCGCCTACAATTTTATCTACGATAGCCTTTATCTGCTGTTCGTTAAGTGTCATAATTCACCTCATATAATTCTGAAGCTGTCTGCCATTACGCATCTGCGTTTTCTGGTGAAGGAACGCGCCGAGGTAATTCCCTCGCCCGTGGGGCCCGCAATGGTGAAGGTGGTGTGTCCCTCTCCGCCAAAGCCTATACCCGCATAAGAAGGAGCGTTCTTTACGAAAATGGTAGTCTCAACCGCCGAGGCAAACGCCGAAAGGTGGTCGATGTTCTTAGAGTGCATATGCGCGGTGTGTCTGTTGCCGTGCTCTGCCTTGACCGCAAGGTCGATAGCCTCTTCGATATTGTCAACTCTGACAATGGGAAGAATGGGCATCATAAGCTCTTCCTGGACGAAATCGTGATTGAAATCAGTCTCGCAGATGATGCAACGCACGTCGTCTCCTACCTCAACGCCAATCATCTTAAGGATAACCTTGGCATCTCTGCCCACGCACTTACGGCTGACAGATTTTACCTTCTTGCCCGCCTTGTTGGTCTTTTCCTCAAGAACAATGGTTGCAAGCTTGTCCGCCTGTGCCTTTGTAATAAGGTACGCGCCGTTCTTCTGCATCACTCTGATAAGCTCGTCAGCGATGTTGCGGAAAGCGAAAACTTCCTTTTCCGCTATGCAGGGAAGGTTGTTGTCAAAGGTGCAACCGTCTATAATATCCTTGCCCGCCTTCTGTATATCGGCGGTGTCGTCAACGATAACGGGGGGATTGCCCGCACCCGCGCCGATAGCCTTTTTACCAGAAGAAAGCACCGCTTTAACAACACCCGGACCGCCCGTGCAGACGAGAAGTCTGATCTTGGGGTGGGACTGCATTACCGACGCGCTGTCAAGGGTGGGCTTATCCATAGAGCAGACCAGAACCTTGGGGCCGCCCGCAGCCGCCGACGCTCTGTTTACAAGGTCAACCGCGTAGTTGGAGGTGCAGATAGCACCGGGGTGGGGATTGAAAACCACGCCGTTTCCCGCGGCAATCATACCGATAGAGTTACAGATAACCGTCTCGGAGGGGTTTGTACTGGGTGTAATCGCGCCCACAACTCCGAAAGGAGCCATCTCGGTAAGGGTAAGTCCGCTGTCGCCCGTCTTTGCCTCGGCAACGATATCCTCCGTACCGGGGGTCTTGTCGGCAACGAGTATGTGCTTAAGTCTCTTGTGCTCAACTCTGCCCATTCCCGTCTCCTCAACTCCCATTTTAGCCATAATATGGGCTTCCTCGCGAGTGAGCTTTCTTATCTCGGTGATAATCTTCTCTCTCTGCTCGACCGTCATCGCGCGGACTGCCTTGTAGCCCTGCTCTGCCGCGTCTATAGCCTCGTTCATATCGGAATAGATACCTATAAGCCTTCTGCCCTCAAAGGAGGTAGAGGTATAGCCCGACTTGGGTGCGTCCATTCCGCGGACGATATTTTCAACAATTTTTCTGATTTCAGCTTCGCTGATGTTTGCCATTTTTGTTACCTCGTATTACTCGTTTACAATTTTTTCTGTGTCAAGGGCTATCATATACTCCTCGTCGGTGGGGATTATCCATATCTCAACCTTCGAGCCGTCTTTGCTTATCTTCTGCTTTTCGCCGCGCTTGAAGTTCTTGTTCTTCTCCTTGTCAAGCTCGATTCCAAGATAGGAAAGTCCGTCGCAGGCAAGCTCTCTTACTTCGTAGTCGTTCTCGCCGATTCCCGCGGTAAACACAAGGGCGTCAAGTCCGTTAAGCTCCGCGGTATACGCGCCGATGTGCTTCTTTATGGAGTTGGCAAGCATCTTCATAGCAAGCTCTGCTCTCTTGTTGCCTGCGTGAGCCTCCTCCCAGATATTACGGCAGTCGTTGGAGACGCCCGAAATTCCAAGAAGTCCGCTCTTTTTGTTAAGAATGTTCTCCATTTCCTGTGCAATGTAGCCCTTTGTTTTCATAAGGTATGTGACCACGGTGGGATCAATGCTTCCCGAACGGGTACCCATTACGATTCCCTCTTGGGGTGTAAAGCCCATTGACGTGTCGATAGCCACGCCGCCGTCGACAGCTGTTACCGACGAGCCGTTTCCAAGGTGGCAGGTGATGACCTTAAGCTCTTTTATGTCCTTGCCCAGCGTCTTTGCAAGCTCAGTGCTGACAAAGCGGTGAGAGGTTCCGTGGAAGCCGTAGCGGCGAACCCTGTCCTCTTCGTAGAACTCGTAGGGAACGGGGTAGATGTATCTGAAGTCCTCGATGTCCGAATAGAAGGAGGTATCAAACACCGCAACCTGAGGCACGCCGGGCATAAGTCCGATGCACGCCTTCATACCCGCAATGGCGGGAGGTCCGTGCAGAGGATTAATAGGCACTATCGTCTCAAGGTACTTGATAACCGCCTCGGTAATCTTTGAGGACTTTTTAAGCTGTTCTCCGCCGTGGGCAACTCTGTGTCCTACGGCATCTATTTCTTCTACAGACGCGATAACGCCGTACTCCTTGGAGCAGAGCAACTCAAGCACTCTTGAAAGTGCCACGGTGTGGTCTGTGAGGTTTGTCTCTTCGTAATATTTCTCGGAGCCCTTCTTGTGGGTGACGGTTCCGCCGTCTCCGATACGCTCGCAAAGACCCTTTGCAAGCACGTCCTTTGTGTCCATATCAAAAAGCTGATATTTAAGGGAAGAACTTCCCGCGTTTAAAACAAGTATTTTCATAGTTATGTTCCTTTCTCTATAGGGGAGGCGGTCGCTTTTTGGAAAAAGCTCCGCAAAAACTTTCTTGGAAAAAAGAGATATGTTCGCACAAATTATAAACCGTGAGCGCGGAGCGGTATGCCCGCACCGGCAGGTGCCATCAATAGTACAACTCAATTCCCTTTTCTTCAAAGAGCTTTTTCCAGCTTTCGTCGGGCTCAACGTCGGTGACGATAACGTCTATGCCGTCAAAGTCGCTCAGACGGACAAAGGAAATTTTGTTGAACTTTGTATGGTCAACGGCAAGTATTACCTTCTTTGCCGACTTTATAAACACCTTTTTAAGGTTCGCAAAGGTCTCTCTGGTATCGGTAATTCCCTTTTCCGGGTCGATTCCCTTGCAGGAAAGCACCGCGTAATCAGCGAAGTATTTTTCAACTACCTCTTCAGCCGCCGCTCCGAAGAACGACATCGACTCGCTTCTGTACATACCGCCCGTGGAAACTATATTCCAATCGTGTCCCTGGGGCACTTCAAGAAGCACCTCAACAGAGTTTGTAACCAGCGTAAGATTGTGCTTTGCGCTGATACTCTTGATCATAAACAGCGCCGTGGAGCTTGAGTCAAGCAGGAGGCTGTCGCCGTCGGAAATAAGCGAACCTATAATCTCGGCGATGTACCTTTTTCCGCTTACGTTGGTCTGCTTTCTGACCGTATAGGGAAGTTCGCTGGTCATGTTGTCGTTTCTGACCGCGCCGCCGTAGGTCTTTTTGGCGTATCCTTCGCTCTCAAGCTTTTCAAGGTCGCGGCGGATAGTCTCCTCTGTGACCTCGTATTTTTCGGCAAGCTCATTTACCACCACCTTGCCGTCTATCATCAGCTTCTGGAGGATCTCTCCTCTTCTCTCTATCGGCAACATAGGCTTAAAGGATAGAGGCCCAAAGGCTCTTGTCGGGATTGGGGATAACAGAGCTGTCAAGGAAAAGCCCCTCGTCTCCAACCTTGGCTTTCGCCGCATCAATAGCTGCCGTTACCGCCGCCACCTCACCGGTGAGCAGCATATAGGACTTGCCGCACATACCTCTGGCAATTCTCAGTTCGATAAGCGTTACGTCGCTGGTCTTTGCCGCCGTGTCTGCCGCCACTATGATGGCGGGAGCGGAAAAGGTCTCAAGCACGCCGAGAGATCTTGCGTTCTCCACAGCCGCGCCGCCGTATATCGCGGGGAAAATATCCTCGTGGGGGTTGCCAAGCACAAAGGAATCGCTTAGCTTGTCGCCAAACTGTGTCTTTGCCGCGTCTATAGACGCTCTCACCGCCGAAAGCTCGCCGCCGATAAGGGTGATATACTTACCGGGACAAACTACCGAGGACTGGAGTATCTCGACCCCCGCGGTCTTTACCATAAGGTCTGCCGCCGTCATTCCCGCCGACACCGTCTGGTATTCCACCATTCCAATAGATTTGTTCTTCATTTATGTAAACCGTCCTTATTTCTCAATGATAACGTATTTATCGGTAACCTCTTTTACTCTGCCGTCCATAGGCGAATGCACCGCAACGCCAAGCTTATCGGCGTCAAACCGACCTACAAGGCTTCCGCAGCTTACGCTGTCGCCCTTTTTCACAACCGCCTTGGCGGCTGCTCCGATTCCCTGGGCAAGCATTACCTTAACCTCGCCCACTCTTACGTCAACGTCAACCAAGGGTGCGGGAGTATCGTACTTTTTAAGACCCATTCTCGCCACAAGTCTGTATTCGGGAACCTGTCTGTATTCTATATCCTTGTTTACCGGCTTCGGCTCAATTCCCTTGGGGGGCGTCACGCCGTTCTCGCGAAGCTTGCCCTTGACCTCGTTTATTATCGCTCTGGGGTTAAGCCCCTGACCGCAGGAGAACATTTCACAAAGTCCGCAGGAGGAGCAGGAGAAGCTTCCCACAAGTGCCTCAAGCTGTCTCGGTGCTCCGCTGGCAACGGCTCTCATTACCTTGTGAGGCTCTATGGGGTGACCGAGAAGATTTCTTGAACAGAGGTCCGTACACATTCTGCACTGACAGCAAGCCGCCATTGCGCGCTTGGTGCTTATGGTTACGGGCGTAAGTCTTTTCTGTACCACGTAGGAGTTTTTGGGCATTACCAGGAGCGCGTTTGAGGTCTTTGTCACCACGTCTCCCGTGACGGTAAGTCTGCCCGTCATAGGTCCGCCCGCGATAAGCGCGTAATCCTCACAGGTAGCACCGCCAACCAGCTTTATAAGCTCGCCGTAGGTTATTCCGAGAGGAACTCGGAGAGTGCAGGGGTTCTTCACCTCGCCCGCAACCGTAATGTACTTGTGCGTAACGGGTGCGTTTTCCTTCCATGCTCTGTAGAGGTTGTACACCGTTTCCACGTTGTAGACCACGCACCCCACGGTTATGGGAAGCGCACCGGGCGCAACCACTCTGCCTGTGGTTTCGTATATGGTAACCACCTCGTCGCCTGCGGGATACACCTCGGGAAGATATTTTATTTCGATTTTCTTAAATTCCGAAAGGTGAGCCTTGAGGGCTTCCGCGGCCTCAGTGTAGGCAGGCTTTATTGCCACTATCGCCCGAGACGCACCCATACTGTCGGCTACTTCCGAAAGGGTCATCATTATTTCTTTTGCGTACTTTGCCAGAAGCTGGCGGTGGAGCTTGAAAAGCGGCTCGCACTCGGCACAGTTGAGAATGACCGTGTCAGCCGAGGGGTTCAGCTTGGCGTAAGACGGAAAGCCTGCTCCGCCCGCACCCACAACGCCGAAAGAACGCATCAGTTCCGAGAGTTTATTTAATTCCATTTGTCAAATTCCTTCAGTTTTCGTCAACTATACCTACAATAGCCGCATCAACGGGAGCCTCCGCAAGGTCGCAGCCGATTCTTGCCGCGCTTCCCTCTGCCACAAGCACCGTCTCACCGATGCCCGCGCCCACGTTATCAATAGCCACAAACTCGCCCTTTGCCTCCATATTCTCAAGAGGGCGGACGATAAGCAGCTTCTGTCCTATAAGCTTTTCGTTTTTTCTTGTGGAAACGATAGATCCAACAACTTTTCCTAAAATCATCACAAAAATTTCCTTTCCTGATATTTTCAAGAACCTTGTGCCAAGCGTCAAAAATTGACACCTCGCACAAAATCCTTTGATTTGTATAAAGACGGCGGTGTTTAGCCGCCGTCTTTATAACAGCGACGGATATGTTAGCATTAACTATAATCCGTGAGCTTGCGCCGAATGGCGCGGTTGCCCCCACCGGCAGGCGGTTACTTAAGTACGGGAAGAATCTTTTCCACGTCAGCGTGGGGTCTGGGAATTACGTGTACAGCTACAAGCTCACCGAGCTTGGATGCCGCACTGCTTCCTGCCTCGGTTGCAGCCTTTACTGCTCCAACGTCGCCTCTTACCATTACAGATACAAGACCCGAACCGATCTTCTCTGTGCCGATAAGTGTTACGTTTGCAGCCTTTACCATTGCGTCGGCAGCCTCAATTGCGGCTACAAGACCTCTGGTCTCTACCATTCCAAGTGCTTCCATCATTTGTTTGTTTCTCCTTTTAAAAAATATTTATTTTTATCTTAATTTATCTTTGCCGAGCGCGGAGAGTCTGGCGAACCATTCTATATCCTCGCTCTGCCTTGCAATCACCTTGTGGGTGATGTAAAGCTCTCTTTTATCGGCCTCTGCCTTGCCTGCCATAACTGCCGCCTCAACGGCTGCCGCCGAGCCCTCGACCTTAATAGCCATAACGAGAGGAACTCGTGCAGAGTCACCTGCCGCAGGCTTATTCTTGTCGATTGCGACGACCTTTACGTCCGCCGCCTTCGCCATAGCGTCGGCAACGACTATAGCAGTCG
>JAFTLM010000395.1 GCA_017455945.1 Clostridia bacterium
TATCTGGTAAGCTGCCGCCTGAACCGATTGCGGGGCGGCTGAAATTTCATCAAGAAACAGAATATTCACAATGTCATCGCCGCCGTCCATCTGAAAGATCTGAGGCTTGAGCCATATGGCAAGGGTCTTGTCTGCGTTGGCGGTAGGAATACCTCGGAGGTCAATGGGATTGAACAGCAAAAGCCGCACGTCTGTAACCCGGGCCTTTTTCCCTGTTTCCTTTTCAATCTTCCCCGCAATCTGTTTTACTCCCTGGGACTTACCCACACCGGGAGGTCCCCAGAGCATCACCGAAGGCAAACACTTCGGTGACAATCCTTTATTTATAACACTGCAATATGCGTTTGCAAGCATATTTACCGTTTTCTCAACGGTAAGTACAGGCATATTTGTATTACCCATCCTTTGTCATCCCCAATTCTTTATCTATTTTTTCAATTTCCGCTGCAAGCCTTTCTATCTCATCAACAAAGACCGGCACTTTTTCGGTAAGTTCTTTTTCTATATTCTCTTTTTTCATTTTCAGGCATTCAAGCTCGTATTCCTGATTCTTTTTTATTCCCTCAAGATTTTCAAGAAGGTTATTGAGTCGCTTGGTGATACCCGATTGGCTTTCTATCTCCATATAATATGTGCCGCACCGTTTTACGAAAACGTATGGGATAGGCTCCTTGAGCAACGCTTCCTTCTCATCCTTGGAGGGCGGAACCTTCGGTTTCATATGTGCGGGAACCACCACGTCAAAGCCCTGATAAGTAAGAATATTTCGCTCGAAGCGTGCGTTTATATGGAGCTTTACTGCCGAGTATATGGCATCGCGGATTTTCTTTTGCTCCTCGTATTTCATATCGTTATACGTGTTCGGATTTTCGGCAACAAAAGCTATATCCTTTTCGGTATTTTTTATTCTCTGCTCCTGCTTGGCTATCTGCTCGGGAAGCTCTGCCAGCAGCCGTTGCTTTTTAATACGTTCTTCCTCATAATCTCTGTTGAGAATTTTATATTTATCCAGGTCGTTGACAAGCTCTACGCGGCGTTTTATAAGCGGATTGCCTATTGCCAGTGCCTTGACCTCGGCATAGTTAAGCACCGTTTCGTCCACGTCGTCTCCCTCTCTTACCGTAATATGACCCGAAAGTATCTGGCTGATAAATTTCTGCTTGGACTCAAGAAGCTGCCAGGAATAGGCGTCAAAGCTACCCTTGGTAATATAACGGAAAATCTGCACCTTTTTACAGGTGTTTCCCTGGCGGAGTATTCTACCCTCTCGCTGTACCATATCGGCAGGACGCCACGGAACGTCAAGATGATGCAAAGCGCAAAGTCTTTTTTGAACGTTGACGCCCAATCCCATTTTAAAGGTTGAACCTACAATGACAGACACGATACCGTTTCTGAGGTCGCGGAACAAAAGCTTTTTCTTTGCCTCCGTGTCCGCATCGTGGATAAAGGCAACCTCATTTTCGGGCATTCCCATGACTTTAATAAGTCCCTTCAGCTCATCGTAAAGGTTAAATCCCTGCTTAGGCGTTGACATATCACAGAACACCATCTGTATCAGCTTTTTGTCCCGTGTTTTTTCGTAAATCTCCATAATATTCTCGGCACACCGGAACACCTTTGAATCCACGTCAAGTCCGTAAACCATATCTATAAGACGCATATCAAGTGCCGCTTTTCGCCCGTCTGTGGTTATCTTCAAAAGATTGTCAACGGTTTTGGGCACTCTCTTTTTACGCACGTCATCGGCTCTGGTTGAAATCTCCCTGAGGTAATCCTTGAAGTCGTCGTTGCCCACACGCACCGAATCGGTATATCCGTCAAACTCGGGAATTTCATCCGTACTGTCAACGTGATAAAAATCGGCAACGGTTGAAAGAATGTTGGTAAGCTCCGGCACGTTGTAAAACTTTGAGAACCTGGTTGCCAGGTGATATTTGTTGGTGTCAACGTCAATCTCAAATTCGGTGGTCTTTTTGGCAAACATACCTACCCACGAATCAAAATTCTGTATTCCCAAGAATTCCAACTCTCCGTCCTGAAGATATTTCTGGAGCACGAAAATGTCGGTAATCGAATTGGTAATCGGTGTTCCCGTGGCAAGAATAACTCTGCCTCCGTTGTTTTGTCTCTGAACGCAGTGAACCTTGTCCATCATACCCTTACACTTGTATGAACCCGATTTGTTAAAGCCCTTTACACGCATAATTCCGCTTTCAAGGGGCACGTTTTTATAGTTGTGTGCCTCGTCAACGAACAGCGTGTTGATGCCCAGCATATCGAAAGGAATCTCGCAGACGTTCTTTGACATATCATCCTGCAATTTATCCATCAAGCGATGCACCGAAGCTCTTTTTCTGTCAATATCGCCTTTGGAATAGAAATTGGTGCTGGCTTTATCAAGCATCTTGAGCTTTTCCTCATAAAACTCCATATAGTATTTTTGTGAGAGCGACAGCATATCAAAGCAAGAATAGGTCATCAATATCGCGTCAAAATCCTCGTCAATAATGCGGTTCAGAGTTGCAGCCCTCTTTTTAAGGCAGAAATTGCGGTTGTTGACAACAAGAATATTGGCATTGGGATACATTTTTCCAAACATCTCAACCCATTGCGGCATAATATTGTTTGGAATAACGTAAAGGTTTTTGTTGGATTTTCCAAGTCTGCGCAATTCCATTCCCGCAGCTATCATCGTGTATGTCTTTCCCGCACCCACGTCGTGTGCCAGCAGGGTGTTGGGAGACATAATAATTCTTGCGATTGAATCCTTCTGGTGCTTGCGGAGCTGAATTTCCGGGTTCATATCGGGCAAGTCCAGAAAGCTTCCGTCAAACACCCTTTTCTTGATGTTACCGTATCTGCGGCAGTAGGCTCCCTGAAGTCTCGCCTTACGCTTTTCATCATTCCACACCCACTGCTTGAATTCACCTATCATCTTCTCCTGCTTTTCCAGTATCTTAACCGTTTCTTTCTGATTGATGATACGCTCCTTTTTGGTTGGGTCGACAGTATCGTAAATGGCTATGGTTTTCATATTCAGAATGTTTTCAAGCAGATATAGCATATCCATTCGCGGCGTTCCGTAAATTGAATAGTTGTACTGCTCGTATTTGCCGTGTTCGTGGCTTTTGCGGAATCGGGTCTTTTCAGGAACCTCCCAAAGTCCGGTAAGATCATCGTGTCTGACCGAATACTGTGCCTGGAGAAAGGGTTCAGCCGCCGCAGGGTATTCGCCGTCTATCTTTTCAATTCCTATAAGGTGGAGAATAAAGTCATCTATAACGTCGGCGGGAACCCACGGAGAACCGAGAGTAATGTATATATCTTTCGGGTCAAGGTCGGGACCGATAATGTCTTTAAGTGCCTTTATGTTGCTGTCAAATATACCGGGATATTCCTTGTTTGCCTCCTCGGCAATCGCCAATTTGTGCATAAGATTTCCCGAAAGATATTCGTCTGCGTCTTCCCAGCCCTTATAATAGCACTCATTCCAATGGAGAGGATTCTGGAAGATACTGCCCTTGAGAGCTTCTATAACGGTTTTCATTTCCTCTCCCGTAACAGAAGCAATAAACTCAATATCCACAAGTCCCAGCGCGTCAAGCGAAACCAACAAGCCCTCGACGATACTGTCGCAATGAACGTTGGCACGCGCATCATCCTCATAACGGTTTACGTAATCAATGGGAAGGTCCATTGCGGTAATCTCTTTGGCACGCTCTATTCTCTTGCGTTCGGCACGCTTTGCGGCTCTGACCTCGGCGGCTCTTCTACGCTTTTCCGCCTCCTCCATTCGCTCCTTCAGCCTCTGAGCCTCCTGTTCTTTACGCCGTCTTTCTTCTCGCTCTTTAATGTCAAGCTGTGCCAGCTTTAAAGACTCAATGGCAACATCAAGGTCTTCAACCGACAAAATTTCTCCGCCGGTTTTTATGTTTTCGTAAAAATTATAAAGCAAGTTGCTCTTTTGCTTTGCCAAAAGTACCACATCACTCTCGGCCCTATTTGTTACATCTTCAACTGCCATTGCATTTTCCTTCCTTTTGTTGAGGTCATTCAAACTTTATTTTTAGAGGCGACCTTTTACTTATCGAATTTAATTCCCGCAAGAATCATTCCCTATTTTGTGTAACCAAGCGAGTTTCTCACCGTATCGGCTTCGCAATCACACAGAATATTGCGGTAAGCTCCGAGAAGAAGCCCAAGGTCTATCTCATCACATCAAACAGTAAACTCTTTTGCCTTTACAAGGTCGATGTAAAGCTCCGAGCTACAATCGTCCTGACCGAACAAATCATCGATATACATAAAGTAGTCCTTTTCCTCGGTCATTGAGAACATATTGGTTTTAATTGTGGGATCATATCCGTTGCAGGGCCCGTCATCATCTCCGAAAAAGACAATCTCTCCGTTTTCGTAGCGATATGCAATCATCCAATCGGTAAATTCACCCTCCGGAATATGCGGAACAACGTCATAACCTTCAAAAACCCTGACAAGTGCGTCCTGTACCTCAGTAAGCTTTTTCTGTGTAAGGCAGATGTCGTATTCGTCATCTTCGTCTTCATCGTTACCCCACATATCTTCAATATACTCCGAAAGACGTTTAATACGTCCTTTTCCGTCAAACATTGTGTTTTGGGAAAACGCCAGGCTTTTCATAACCGCTCTGGCGGCATCCCTCGCCTCCTCAAAGCTGTCAAATGCATATGTGTGCATCTTCAGGTCTCCAACTCTTGCACAAACATCCGGAAGTGATGTCTTAACCGATAATACCCATGTGTTTTTCATATTTTTTCTCCTCTTTATGTTTAAATTTATTTCAACCCACAACTGCGGGGGTTATGGTACAGCTTTCACGGATACGCTTCATATCCGAATAGAGCAGAGTTTCCTTCTCCAAGAGCTCTTTCGCTGTTTTTTCAAGAAACTCACGGTTCTGAGCGATGATTTCCTTTGCCTTGAACAGATAACGTTCAAGCTCGGAATGAATCGCCAATTCTATGTTTGCCACCGATGTTTCAGACGCCCTCATACCGGGAACGAACAGATGACTGACTCCGACACTTCCCACGCTGCCAATGCTTTGCCTCAAATGCCATTGTGCATCGTCAAGGTCCCCTGACGTTCCGCTTGCCACCTTTCCGTATTTCATCTCGCTTGAAGCCTTGCCTCCGAGAGCAATAAGAATTTCATAGGCTCTGCGTTCGGGTCTCTTACAGCGAAGAGCAAATCCTCCCATTCCGGATAAGTCATTTGAAGAAAGAGACAGCATTCCGATATATCCCGGCATCAGCACCTCGGCAATCACCGCGTGACCTGCCTCGTGATAAGCCGTTTCCTCTTTCTTTTTCGAGTCGAGAGAACCGCAACGGTTTTCAAGCCCGTAAACACTCGTCAGCGTCGACTTAACAAAATCGGACATTTCGATACAATCCCTCCTGCCAAAAGCCGCCTCAATCGCAGCCTCGTTTATCACGCTTTCAAGTGTTGCACAGGAACGACCCGCCAACATCTTTGCTATATCCTCGTAATTGATGGTTTCCGATACTTTTATGCCCTCCATATAATGCGTAATAATGGCAACCGCATCTTCACCTTCGGGGTTTCCGATCTCGATTATTCGGTCAAACCTGCCCGCTCTGATCAACGACTCCGGAAGAATCCCCGTATCATTTGCCGTTGCCATAACAAAGATGTTCTTATCTTTGACAGAATCTATGCACGACTGCACAACCGCAAATTCATCTCCCTTTTTTGCAGACGACGCAAACTTGTCAATATCGTCAAGCAGGATTACAGCTCTCTCGTTTTCGAGCGCCATTTTCTCAAACGTTTTCCTGATATGCTCGCAAAACGCCTCTTTTGCCATATCGTGGCGAATAATCGTATAAGGAATCCCCGCTTCTTCTATCAAAGCCGTAGCAAACAAGGTTTTTCCGACTCCGGGTTCACCGTAAATAAGTACTCCGTGAGGTATCTTGGCTCCCAATCTCTCGTATTCGGAATAATTCTTAATCATATCCACCACCTGACGCATATTCCGTTTTACTTCTTCATAACCGATAATCTTATCAAATGCACTCATTTTTTGTCTCCTTTTTTTCTGTGTTTGTTTTTACGGTGTCATTATAGAATTTTTGATGCTGTTATTTTACAGCATGGAAAAAACTTTCCAAACTTTTTTGATTTTTATTATTTTCTCAAAGCTTCCTTCTTCATAATCTTTTTTCGTTGCGGCAACGAACACCTGTCTGTCAAGTCGGTCAAGCTGTGCCAGCATATCCGCTGAAACACTGTCGCCGTCATAGACGAAGATTGGACGCGTGTCGCCCAGGGCTGTATCGCGAACAAGAAGCTCAACAAACTCCGCCCACTTTTTTTCTGTAAGCTCTTCGTCTTTGACATCCGAAAGGTAACTTTGTTTGTTAAAAAAGCTGTTTGCCGAATTCAGGCTGAAATCTATGATAAGTCCCTTGTATTCAAACAATGCCAGATCGTTTAAAGTTTGATCATCATATTCCGCATACGTTGCAAAAACCTTCATAGGCTCATCTGACATAGCCGTTGCCGAAATGCGGTATAGCTGTTCATCAAAGAAAAAATCAAAATTCACGATTCGCATATTGCGGCTTTCGTTAAAAGCTCCGCAGCTCACTTCAGCCAAGGCTTTTAACACCGAAACGGAATTTTCGCCGACCAACAGATTAGTTTTTTGAAATTCCGACACGACGTGTTCTCCGCTGCCTAAAATAATTTCCGCGTTTAAAATATTACACTCCATTTTTTCCTCCGTTTTTGTTATTTACGGCACCGCCTCGCGGCACCATTTGCTTTACGTGCTAATATTAACAAATTCCGTGCTGTATTTTTTCATCATCAATTACTTTTTTCGTTTTTTTATAAAAAATTTTAATTATAATTTGCAAAAGAAAACACCCTCCTATGAATTGCCAAGGAGGATGTTTTTATATAAATAAAGAACCGCCCCCATTTAAGTGGGGGCGGTTATTGTTTTGCGTTACGGACATTTCAGCAGGTTTCAACACAAACGCTCTGTCCGTAACCGTTTTTCACCGCTTTTAAAACAGCATCTCTGATTGCGAGAATCTGAAGTGTTTCATTTTGCTCAAACGGAACGACCGAGGTTTCAAAGAAGGTTAAAATCGTCTTTATTAAATTATAGAACTCGGTTCCGCCCGATATTTTTCTGTAATCACAGCGGTCACCGTTTGATTCCACGTCAACCGAAAAACCGCAGCTGCTTCGCGAATAGTTCAGGGTTGCCGATTTACTTTCAAAATCAATCACGACCGTTGCCTGCTTTTCTTTATTGAACACGTGTACCTTGCTTGCCTGTTCGCATCCGCAAAGTTTAACAGCCATTTCAATCTGGTGAATTATATATTCCTCCAAATTACCGCCACCGCCTGTGATTATCACGTTTTTTACGTCAGAAAAATCCGCTATTTCCTCCGCGAACCTAAGGGCAGACGAAGTGAAAATTTCAGTGCCGTATTTTTGTGCTATGGCAAAAATCTCCTTCGCCGTTTGCAGGTCGGGAGCAAAAGTTTTATCTATGTAGGTTGTTTTTCCATATGGCAACGCGGCTTGTGCGTATTTCAAATGCGTTTCGGGATTGGCGGGGGCAAGAATCAGAATATTATCCGACTTTTCGCAAAGCTCTTCAATAGACTCACACACTTCGATATTGTTTTTTTGACACCAATCCTTTGTTGTCAAACGCCCTTCTTTGTCCACTTCCGCGTATCCGTATGCGATTTTATAATCCAACCCCAGCTCTTCATTGGCTTTTTCAAAAAGCCCCAAGTAGGTATTGGAATGCCATTCGTCA
>JAFTLM010000396.1 GCA_017455945.1 Clostridia bacterium
GAACAGACACGGCTTGCCTGATGAGATGGATCTCGATTTCGACTTGGTTCGACACATCTTCGGTGAAGGAGCAAAACCGAAAACGCTCCCAGAGGAGACTATGAGCAAAATTATCCGCATGTTGAATGAGGCTGAAATCGAGGAAGCAGATATCCAAAAGCTCGTAGCCATCAAGGGTCATTATCCCGAAAGCACCCCCATCGATCTTTATTCCGAAGAATTCGTCAACAGATGGCTCTTCCCGAACTGGGAGCGCATCGTTACCACTATTCACAATAACAACAGCTAATTTAGGAGGAGAAAATTATGTCTTACAACGCTTATAACAACATCGCACCCGCACAGGATATGTTCCTTGATTGGGATTCTGCCATCGAGACTGATGGTCAGGAATTTGTCACCCTTGAGGAGGGCGATTACAACTTTGAAATTACCGGATTCGAGCGTGGTCGTTTCCCCGGAAGCGCGAAGATCCCCGCTTGTAACAAGGCTGCCATTACCGCAGTGGTAAGAACTGCAGAGGGCATTGCTACCGTTAAGTTTGACCTCATTCTTTACCGTAGCCTTGAGTGGAGAATCTCCGCATTCTTCCGTTGCATCGGTCAGAAGAAGCATGGTGAGAGGCTGGTCATGGACTGGAACCGCGTAGTAGGTTCCAAGGGACGCGCTCACTTCAAGCCTCGAAAGTACACCAACAACAATGGTGAGGAGAAGGTCGCAAACGATATCGAGCGTTTCATCGACTACAACCCTGAGTTCTTTAAGGACGATGGCGGCTTCGTAACGCTTGGCCCCGACGACGAGATTCCGTTCTAAGGGGGCGTCTCGATGATATCTCTCAGACCTTACCAGACTGAGGCGAGGGATGCGATTTTGCACGAATGGTCTGTGGGGAACAGGAAGACTCTTCTTGTTCTCCCCACGGGCTGTGGCAAAACGGTAGTCTTTTCTTCGGTCGTTCAAAATCGAGTAGAGCAAGGTGGACGAGCTCTTATTATGGCACACAGAGGCGAGCTGCTGGAACAAGCGGCAGATAAACTCAAAAAGGTGTGCGGTCTTGATTCAGTGCTTGAAAAAGCAAGTAGTACATCAATCGGAAGTAGCGTGCCTGTAACGATTGCCTCGGTGCAATCCTTGGCTCAGCCCAAGCGTCTGGCGCAGTTTGCTCGTGATTATTTTACAGACATTATCGTGGACGAGGCACACCATTGCCTCTCCGACAGCTATCAGCGGGTGCTTGAGCATTTCTCAAGTGCCAATATCCTCGGTGTTACCGCAACACCGGACCGAGGGGATCAACGCAACCTCGGTAAGTATTTTGACAGCAAGGCTTACGAGTACAGCATGAGCCAAGCTATCAAGGAGGGACATCTGTGTCCCGTGAAGGCGCAGCTCATTCCGCTTGAGCTGGACATTGCCGATGTAGGCATCTCCAACGGAGACTACGCGGCAGGTGAAATTGGCTCGGCTCTTACTCCGTACCTCGACCAAATTGCACAGGAAATGGTGCATTACTGCAAGGGCAGAAAGACGGTGGTGTTTTTGCCGCTTGTATCTATTTCGCAAAAGTTCTGTACCATTCTTCGAAGCTATGGCTTTACCGCAGCAGAGGTGAATGGCAATAGCGAAGACAGAACCGAGGTTCTTGAGGCATTCGAACGTGGAGAGTTTGACGTGCTTTGCAATAGTATGCTTCTCACGGAAGGTTGGGACTGTCCCTCCGTGGATTGCGTTGTGGTGCTTCGCCCGACAAGGGTTAGAAGCCTTTATCAGCAGATGGTTGGTCGTGGTATGAGATTATCTCCCGGCAAGGACCATTTGCTATTATTGGATTTTCTTTGGATGACGGACAAGCATGATTTGTGCAGACCTTCCGCTCTTATCTCAAAGGATGAGGACATCACCAAGAAGATGGACGATAGGATGTTTGGCAGTGATGATCCTTACGACATCCTTGATGCCGAGGAGCAGGCTGAGCGTGACGTGCTTGCGGAAAGAGAAGCGAAGCTTGCAAAAGAGCTGGCGCAAATGAGAAAGCGTAAGCGTCAGCTGGTCGATCCGCTTCAGTATGCGATGTCAATCGCAGCGGAGGACCTTTCGCACTATGTACCGACCTTTGCCTGGGAGATGGCACCGCCCTCGGACAAACAGTTAGCCTTCCTTGAGAACAGAGGCATCTTTACCGAGACCATTACAAACACAGGTATGGCGAGCATGATTATCGACCGTCTCAAGCGTAGACAGGATGAAGGGCTATCAACTCCCAAGCAGATCCGTTGCCTAGAGCGTTACGGCTTTTTGCAGGTCGGTACTTGGAGCTTTGAAGATGCCAGCAAGATGCTTTCTCGTCTTGCAATGAACAATTGGATGGTACCGAGAGGAATGGTGCCGTCAAAATATAAGCCTTAAAGGAGAATAGATATGAGCAATATTTTGTCAGCGCTTGACCGAATTGATGTAGCATCACTCACATACCAAGAGTGGATAAATGTCGGCATGGCTTTGCAGGCTGAGGGCTATTCCTGGGAGATTTGGGACAAGTGGAGCCAGGCTGACCGCAGATACAAAAAAGGAGAGTGTGAACGTAAGTGGCGCACCTTCAAGGGAGCAGGCACACCGATTACCGGAGCAACCATCGTACAGATGGCAAAGGATCGCGGTTGGAATTTCTTTGATGGAAACGGCGTTATGGATTGGTCGGATACCATTTCCTATGACGGAGATGACCTCACACCCTACACGGTGGCAGAGGAGAACTGGAATCCTGTGCAGGAACTGAAACGTTACCTTCAGCTTTTGTTTGATGCAGAGGACTTGGTTAGTTACGTTACCGAGTCCTGGGAGGACAGCGATGGAAAGTGGAAGCCATCTAGCAAGGGCTGTTTTGACCGGACTGCGGGACAGCTTCTTGCGTCCCTGGATAAGCACTCTAATGACCTTGGTGCAACTATAGGAGACTGGCAGAAAGCGGCGGGAGCGTGGATTCGCTTTAACCCGGTTAACGGAGAAGGAGTTAAAAACGAGCATATCACCAAGTTTAAGTATGCCTTGGTGGAATCGGATAGCATGTCGATTGCCGACCAGGATGCGATGTACCGTAAGCTTGAGTTGCCGATTGCGTGCCTTGTGCATAGCGGAGGTAAGAGCCTTCATGCTATTGTTCGTGTGGATGCAGAGGATTACAGCGAGTACCGCAAGCGCGTAGAGTTTCTTTATGATTTCCTTGAAAAGAATGGTGTGGTTGTTGACAAGCAGAACCGCAATCCCTCACGTCTTTCGCGTTTGCCCGGAGCAGACAGAAACGGCAATCATCAGTACATTGTTGCCGAGAATATCGGCCGTAAGAATTGGGTCGAGTGGATGGACTTTGTGGAGGGGGCGTCGGACGAACTTCCCGGTCTTGTGTCCCTTGATGAGTATAAGGACAATCCGCCCAAGCTGCCCGACGAACTGATTAAAGGTGTACTTCGCTGTGGACATAAGATGCTGATTTCAGGAAGCAGTAAAGCGGGTAAGTCCTTCCTTCTGATGGAACTTAGCATTGCACTCGCTGAGGGCAAGCCTTGGCTCGGTTTTCCTTGCAAGCAGGGACGAGTGCTTTACGTAAACCTTGAGATTGACCCTGCTTCGTGCATCAATCGTTTTATGAAGATTTACGAGGCATTGCATCTGCCGATGAAGCACATGGACAACATCGTGATTTGGAATCTTCGTGGCTATGCGGTGCCTCTTGACCGATTAGTACCAAAACTAATCCGAAGAGTAAAGGACAGCGGTTACAGCGCGGTTATCATTGACCCCATTTATAAAGTTATCACGGGTGACGAAAACAATGCCTCGGATATGGCTGCGTTCTGTAATCAGTTTGACAAGATCTGTGCCGAAACAGGCTGTGCTACGATTTACTGCCATCACCATAGTAAGGGTGCACAGGGAGGAAAGAAAGCAATCGACCGTGCTTCCGGTAGTGGTGTGTTTGCACGTGACCCTGACGCGCAGCTCGATATGATTCAGCTTGAGCTTGACGATGATTTGTCGAACAATGTCAGAGATGGTAACGCTACCGCTTGGAGAATGGAATCCAGCCTTCGTGAGTTTGAAAACTTCAAGCCGATTAACTTCTGGTTCGAGTACCCCATTCACCGCCTGGATAACTCCAATCTCGAAAAGGCAAATGCGGAAGGATCACCGCTTGCAAATCTCTCGAAGAGTGGCAAACGCACCAGTCGTGACGATAGACGCGAGATGCTTGACACCGCATTCAATATGTGTGCCGAAAGCGGCTTCACTCATGTGTCGGATATGGCTGAATATCTCGGGGTAGATGAGAAAACTATCCGCAGATATCTCGGTGAATTTAAGCAATTTTATAAGTCCGACCGTGGTGTTGTCAGTAAGGTAACAACACAGTAAAACGGACAGACAAAGGGCATTTTCCCCTATGTCCGTGAAATGGACAGACAAAGGGAGTTTTGCCCTTTGTCCAAACGGCGGACAAAGGCTTTATATAAGGATGTGTCCATCCCGCGTTGTCACGTGTGAGGAACAAAGGCTGCAAGCCTGCCTTTGTATCCCTCACCACGGACAGTGACTTTTGCCTTTGTCCCCAGAAAGGAACGAAAAAAATGAATTTCTTTTTAGCAATGAACCCGCCTACGGTTACTGCACAGGAACGAAGGGTCAGGGTAGTAAATAATAAACCGCTGTTTTACGATCCGCCAAAGGTCAAGGATGCAAAGGATTTGCTATGCGGTCATCTCTCGACACATAAGCCGAAGGCACCATTAGAAGGTCCGCTCTCGCTGCGAGTCATTTGGCTCTTTCCGAAGGGTAAAACACACAAGCACGGAGAGTGGCGGTCGACAAAGCCGGATACGGATAATCTGCAAAAGCTGCTTAAGGACTGTATGACACTTTGCGGATTTTGGAAGGATGACGCCCAGGTCGTAAGAGAAATCGTTGAGAAACGATGGTCGGACGAGCCTTGCGGAATTTACATCGAAATTGAGAATCTTTAAGGAGGCAAAATGACAGAAACACAAGCATATGAAAATCTCGCAAACGCAATTATTATTCAAGCCGCCAGAGATTACAAAAAGGCTTATAAAAAGAGCCTCAAAAGAAGCGAATGCGAGAGTACAAAACAAGAGCTTGCCGAGCTTGAGCGTTTCTTTCGCTCCGATTGGTACCGCACTCTTACAAGTGTTGACGGTGAGCTCGTTATGGAAAAACTCAGGAGGGTGTGTAGCTTATGAGAGCAAGAGAATATTTGAGTCAGGCTTACCGCCTTGAGCAACGGATTAACTCCGACATCGAAGAGGCGGCGGGTCTTCGCAGAATGGCAGCCAGTATTTCCTCACCTTCCTGGGGAGAGAAATACGGAGGCACAAGACCGACAGATCCGCCCTTTGTTAGAAGCCTTATCAAGGTGATGGATCTTGAAGATAAAATCAACGATGAAATCGAGCTGCTTGTAAAGCTTAAGGCAGAAATAAGGGTGGTAATCGACCAGGTCAAAAATATGGACGAGCAGATAGTGCTGCGTTACCGCTACTTACACAATTACACCTGGGAGCAAATCGCAAGAAAGCTCAATGCGGGAGAACGAACAGTTCGCAGATGGCACAACAGTGCTCTGGAGCATGTGGTTGTTCCCGAGAACCCCACGATTATATGAGGTGTGACATGGTGATCAAAAAGGGAGATGTATTTATGGCAGACCTCGGGTGGGGAGAAGGTTCCGAGCAGGGTGGTGTGCGTCCGGTTGTGGTCCTTCAAAATGACGTAGGCAACCGCTACAGTAACACCGTAATTGTAGCACCCACTAGCAGCCAACATAAGCCGCCGATTCCTACGCACATAACTGTTTACAATAACGATGGTGGGCTGTGGTCGTGCTCCACGATACTGCTTGAGCAGATACGTACGATAGACAAACAGCGCCTTACCAAGTTTCTTGGTCATTTAAGCGATACTACAATGGCAAGGGTTGACGAGGGAATCATGAGAAGCTTTGGTATAACGCGATAAAATATTTTGAAAAATCTAAAAGTTGACCAGGTTTGACCGCATTTGTCACAACATGACCGCCTTGAAGTTGTGCTATAATATAATTGCGAAAGTATAAAACAAAAGCCTGTGTAGAGCAATCTGCGCGGGCTTTTCTTATACCTAAGAGGAGGTAACCAATGCCAACAAAGCCAAAGAAACCGTGTGGTTACCCCGGCTGTCCCAAATTAACCCACGCTCGTTACTGCGAGGAACACACCAGGGTGATGAACACTCGCTATAACAAATACGAACGTCCTTATGACAGTAGCGAGCGTTATGGGGCAGCCTGGCGAAGGATACGAAACAAATACATCAAAGCCCACCCCCTCTGTGAGGAGTGTGAAAAGAACGGAAGGCTGACACCATCGAAGGAAGTGCATCACATCCTGCCTCTTGAAAAAGGCGGGACACACGATGAAACAAATTTGATGGCACTTTGTAAGTCTTGTCACTCTCGGATCACAGCAGAGATGGGAGATCGTTGGCACAACAAGTAAAAAAGACCCCAGGGGCGGTCAAAATCTTCGGGACCTAAATTGTTGTCAGCGGGCTGGGGCTTTCGTACGCATTTTTTCGTATTCAAACGGGGTATTAACCGAACCCACTCAAAATCAATCGAAAGGAGAACAAAACGATGGCTAAAGACGGTACAAATCGTGGTGGTCCAAGACCGGGAACGGGACCGAAAAAGAAGCCTTTGATAGACAAAATCAATGACGGCACGGCAGATGGTGAAAAGATTCTGCCACAGCCTGCGGACATAGAAGGCTACGACATTCCGCCTGTGAAGGATTACCTCAAGGCAAAGCAGAAGTCGGGCAAAGACCTATGCGCCGAGGATGTTTTCATTGCTACATACAAGTGGCTGAAGAATTGTGGTTGCGAAAAGCTCGTAACGCTTCAGCAGATAGAGCAGTATGCAATGAGCGTATCCCGATGGATACAGTGTGAAGAAGCAATTTCGGAATTCGGTTTTCTTGCAAAGCATCCGACTACAGGAAATGCAATTGCCAGTCCTTTCGTAGCGATGAGCCGAGACTATATGAAGCAGGTCAATGCGACGTGGTTCGCAATACACCAAATTGTAAAAGAGAACTGCTCGGTTGATTATGGTGGGGCCACACCGCACGATGACCTAATGGAAAGACTTCTAACCGCACGACGCGGAAATAACTAACGAAAGGAAAATGCTATGAGACTTTTTTCAACAGAACAAATCAGTAAATATCACCCTGACAAATTTGCCGACCAGATTTCGGATGCCATTCTCACAGAGTGCCTCTCTCAGGATAGAGACAGTCATTGCGGTATTGAAACAATGGTAAAGGACAACACGGTAGTCCTTGGCGGAGAGATTACTACTAACGCAAAGGTGGACTACATCGACATTGTTCGAAGGGTGGCAAGCAAACTCGGTTATACCGTTGATGCGGTGATTAACCTTATCGGCAAGCAGTCCCACGAAATCAATGAGGCAGTCACCTCCGAAAAGAAAATCGGTGCAGGTGACCAGGGTATTATGTTCGGTTACGCAACCGCCGAGACCGAGAGCAGATTGCCTTTCGGCTTTGACCTTGCCAACAAAATCATCGCAGCCATTGAGACGGATATTGACACCAATCCCAACTGCCCGTTTAAGGGTGACGCCAAGACCCAGGTAACCGTTGACCTTGATGCAGAGCCTACGCTCGATTCGGTCAAGACCATCCTCGTATCTGTGTGTCACAAGCAGATGGCAACGTTGGATGACGTAAAGGCAGAGGTCACCAAACTCATCGCAGGCATCTTCGGCGAGCATGAGCTGCCTGAGCTTATTATCAATCCGTCAGGCACTTGGACGCTTGGTGGTCCCACGGCTGACTGCGGTTTGACGGGGCGTAAAATCGTATGCGATCAGTACGGTGGTTACTGTGCTGTGGGCGGCGGTGCCTTCTCGGGTAAAGATCCTACGAAGGTTGACCGTTCCGCAACCTATATGGCGCGACACCTTGCTTGCAAGCTCTTAGATATCTATCAGCTCAAGTGGTGCGAGGTACAGCTTGGCTACGCAATCGGCATCGCAGAGCCTGTATCTGTGGTGGTAAAGAACGATAAGAATCTCCCTCTGGAGGATTACGTTCGTGAGAACTACGACCTCACGCCTCTCGGCATTATCGAGAAGCTGAACTTGCTTGATAGAGATTACGAGAGACTTGCGGAAGGGTGCCATTTTAGGGAGGCGCTGATATGAGTAAGAAAACAACTACGGATATGCAACTTGTCTCTCTTGACAAGCTCGTACCTTATGTAAACAACGCACGAACCCACTCACCGGAGCAGATCGGAAAGCTTCGTTCCAGCCTCCGCGAGTTTGGTTTCATCAATCCCATAATCATCGACCGTGACTTTGGCATTATTGCAGGTCACGGTCGTGTTCTTGCTGCTAGGGAGGAGGGTATCAAAGAAGTACCGTGTGTATTTGTTGACCATCTTACCGAGGCGCAGAAGAAAGCATACATCATTGCCGATAACAGAATGGCTCTTGACGCAGGCTGGGATGAAGAACTCCTTCGTGTCGAGATTGAGGCTTTGCAAGCGGAGGCATTTGACCTTTCGCTGACAGGCTTTGGTTCGGACGAAATTGCCGACCTTCTTGGTGGTGACGATGAAGAGGTCAAGGATGATGACTATGACTTGACCGAGGCTCTTGAAAAAGCCGCCTTTGTGGAAAAGGGAGATGTTTGGGTAGTCGGCAAGCATCGTCTTTATTGCGGTGATGCTACCAACCCCGATGACGTTGTAAGACTGATGGACGGTCATCGCGCCAACCTTATCGTAACCGACCCACCTTATGGGGTGTCCTTCAAAAGCAAGAGTGGACTTACCATTCAAAATGACAGCATGAAGGATGAGGAGTTTTACACATTCCTTCGTAAGGCTTTCGATAATATGGTGGCCCATATGGAAAGCGGCGGATCCGCTTACGTATTCCACGCAGATACAGAAGGCCTAACATTCCGCAGAGCATTTGTAGACGCAGGTTTCCACTTGGCGGGTGTATGTATTTGGGCGAAGAACAGCCTGGTGCTTGGTCGTTCGGATTACCAGTGGCAGCACGAACCTGTGCTTTACGGCTTCTTACAGAACGGCAAGCACAGATGGTACTCCGACAGAAAGCAGACAACCATTTGGAACTTTGATAAACCCAAGCGTAACGCAAACCATCCTACAAGCAAGCCACTAGATTTGCTTGCATATCCCATCAGCAACTCCTCGCAGGAGAACGCAATCGTGCTTGATACCTTTGGTGGTTCCGGTTCGACGCTGATGGCGTGCGAGGCAGCCAACAGAATCTGTTATACGATGGAACTTGACGAAAAGTACGCATCGGTTATCCTGCGCCGTTATGTGGATGACACAGGAAACGCCGATGGTGTGTATGTGTTGCGTGGTGGCGTGACAATCCCGTATTCCGAACTTGTAAAAGAAGTGGAGGGTAAGAGCAGTGACGAACTTGAAGCTGGGGAGTCTGTTTGATGGCTCGGGCGGTTTTCCGCTCGGTGGAGTCATGGCAGGCATTACGCCTGTCTGGGCTTCCGAGGTGGAGCCGTTTGCCGTAAGAGTTACGACAAAGAGATTTCCTTTTATGAAACACTACGGTGATATCTCTGCTATGGACGGCGGTAAGATTGAACCCGTAGATATAATTACTTTTGGCTCTCCGTGCCAGGATATGTCCGTGGCTGGAAAGCGCGATGGTCTCGACGGTAAAAGGTCGGGACTTTTTTATGAGGCCGTCCGCATTATCAAAGAAATGAGGAGAGCAACGAATGGAAAATATCCAAGATGGATTTGCTGGGAAAATGTTCCCGGCGCTTTCTCTAGCAACAACGGCTACGATTTCAAAGCCGTCCTCGAAGCCGTCATCGGCATCGCAGAAGAGGGGACCGAGGTGCCTATGCCTGAAAAGACAGGATGGCCTTACGCCGATGTCTACCTGGGAGACGGATGGAGCGTTGCATACAGAACTCTCGACGCTCAATACTGGGGAGTCCCCCAGCGCCGCCGTAGAATCTACCTTGTCGCAGATTTTGCAGGTAGGAGTGCCGGAGACGTATTATTTAAGTCCGAGGGCGTGTCGGGGTATTCTGCGGAGAGCTTCCGCGCGTGGCAAAGAGCTGCCAATGGTGCTGAAGACAGCACTGGAGCGCCAGGCTTCGGTCTCGACGGGTACAACGGAAGAGTAAGCGATAAAGCAGCAACGCTCGGTGTCAACTGTGGTATGTCCACAGGTCGCAATGGTGTAGTCCTTAACGACCAGGGTGGTAATCGAATGGATGTTACCGATGAGGTAACATGTACGCTTCGAGCGGAGGCACACCATCCGCCTTGCGTTTTGGAGTCAGCTGGGTTTTGCACGGAACATTCTGCCAAAAGCAGAACAATAGGCTATGAAGAGGAACTTTCACCTACATTGCGAGCTGGCGTAGTGCCTGCCGCCATTGCACTTGAGAACCATCCTAACGATGGTCGCATCAAGATTGAAGATGAGGGCAAAGTACAGACCCTCTCCTCTCGTATGGGTACGGGAGGCAACAATGTACCGCTCGTTATGAAAATCCGTAGCGGTTGCGAAGGCGGTGGTAAGGGTGCTCTTATCCAAACCGACAAGTCCGCAACCTTAGCATGTAACAACGATCAAACATTATTTGTTCCGAGTAATTGGGACGGAGGACAAATAGCTCCCACGCTTACCAAGCAGAATGCGGGTGGAAATCAGCGAATGCCGGATAAGGACAACTTCAACTGTGTCCTTCAGCCTTTTGGTATCTGTTCCAAGGATAGCAACTCAATGAAATCGAGCAATCCCCACAGCGGTATTTATGAAGCCGAAACGGCAAGAACCCTTGATGGTAACGGCGGTAATCCTGCTTGCAACCAGGGGGGCATTGCGATTGTGTGCGTGGATCAGCCTGAAACAGTTACTAAAAGTGAGACGATTGTTATTGAAGGCAATGGCTCACGACCTTCTCACAAGGGTAATGGCTATAAGGAATCCGATGTGATGTACACGCTCAACACCATCGACAGACATGCCGTTTATGCCATGAGTACCGGTAGCTACGCACACATTGAGGAAGAGAAATCTCCCACGCTACTTGCAAGGGACTATAAAGATCCGAATGCTGTTTGCTATGGCATCGGCAGAGATGCTTTCAACCAGGGTAAAAACGCAAAGTATATGCCCTCGGTTAGCGAAGGTAGTCAGCCGACGCTCGTTGCCAAAGGACCGGGTGCTGTTGCGTATCCTTTCGGCTTTGACCCCTCCTGTGCCAGAGACCTCGGAAAGTATTTCCTTGAAGATTGCGGTAACACGCTATTGAACGGAACTTGCCCCGGACATCATAATGGTGTCCTTGAAACCGATTACACTGTGCGGCGCTTGACGCCCACCGAGTGTGCTCGTTTGCAAGGTTTCCCGGATTGGTGGTGTAGTGGTCTTGAGGAAAGATACCCCGCCATCCAGGACATTCGCTTTTGGCAGGAGGTTTGGGACACCTACGCCAGAGTGATCGGCGGTTGCAAACCCAAGACCGAAAAGCAAGTTCGCAAGTGGCTGGAGCATCCCCATTCGGATTCCGCAGAGTATAAGCTGTGGGGTAACGGAGTCGCACTTCCTTGCGTATTCTTCGTCCTCTCCGGTATCGTGTACTATACACAAGATGACGGGGAATAATGGCGCACATATTCTACATCGAAAAATGTCAAAATAGACTGGCTATTTTGTGCGTTTAGAGTTAATATGTGACTACCAAAAAACAAGGAGGTCATATCAATGACGATTACGATCAACGCAAACGGCGCAGAACGCAAGCGACTGGTAAACACCATTAGCCAGTGGCTGGGTGAAGAACCCCGCTACTGCGGCGCACCTTCCTTTGCATACACCATTGGAAAGTTCACCGTGGATAAGGATGGCACCCTCAATGCCGACGAGTATGTGGATGACGAGGTGGTTGAGCGCCTGTTGCAGCACCTTTACAACGAGGGCTTCGACGTAGATATGAGTGCCGAGGAAACTCCCACAGAGGAAATCACCGGCACTTGCATTTCCATGCCTTTAAGCCTTTTCACCGCACAGCAGATTCAAAACCTCAATGCCATCGTTACAGCGAAGGGTGCTTTGATTAAGAAGGCACTCGGCACGGAGGACTTGCCCATCGAGTTTGAAGAGAACAAGATTTGTTTCCCCTGGTTCAAGGGAACACCTACACCGGATGAAATCAAAGCCTACGACACCTTCATTTGCAAGCTTTGCGAGTTTGCGAAAAACCTAAAGCGTGTGACCGCCAAGGAAAAGGATAACGAGAATGAAAAATACGCATTCCGTTGTTTTCTCCTGCGACTTGGCTTTATCGGAGACGAATACAAGGCAGAGCGAAAGATTCTCCTTCGCAACCTGGAAGGCTCGTCTGCATTCAAAACTGCAAAGGAGGTAAATGGCTGATGTTTGGAATTAGAAAAGAAACCCTTGAAAGACTCCGCAAGGAATATCCGATTGGATGCCGTGTGGAGCTGACTATGATGAGTGACCCTTATAACACCAGGCTGTGTCCCGGCGAAAAGGGTACTGTGATGCACGTTGATGACATCGGCACCATCCACGTAAGATGGGACTGCGGTTCTAGCCTTGGAGTGGTATATGGTGAGGATTCCTGCCGCAAGCTCGATTCGGTTTCAATCACCTGTTATGGAACGACACAGAGTTGGGATGACAGAAAGGAAGCTCTTCGTTTTTATAAGCAAGCGGCTGAAGAGTGCGAGGGTGCCGAAAGAGACAGATATACTCGTATCGTATTTCAGTTGATGGATGGTAAATCCATCTGTTCTGACCAGGAAAGTGAGCTGTAAAACCGCCATAATCTACACAATTTAGAGGCTCAAAACGCCCAAAAGATCGTGTAGTATATTATCGAAAAATGACTGGATATTATGTGCTTTTAGAGTTAATATGTGTACACCGAAAGGAACACAACACCATTAACGGAGGCACAAAATGAACGCAAAGATTGAACAGCAGATTGCAGAGATGAAGAAGCAGACCATTGGGGTCGAGGTTGAAATGAACAACATCACGAGAAAGGAAGCCGCGATGCTTGCAGCCACCTTTTTCGGAACAGGAAGATACGAGGACACCGCAAGACGAAACGGCTACTACACTTGGAGCGCCTGGGACGCACAAGGCAGAGAGTGGAAGTTCCAAAGAGACGTAAGCATTGCCGGTCCCGACGATGAAAAGTGCGAGATGGTAACCCCCATCCTCACTTGGGACGACATTGAAACCCTCCAGGAGCTTTGCCGCCAGCTTCGCCACAAAGGCGCGAAGAGCGATGCAACGAGAGGATGCGGAGTCCACATCCACATCGGAGCAAACGGCCACACACCGCAAACACTCCGCAACCTGGCAAACATCATGGCAAGCCACGAAGACCTTCTTACGGCAGCCCTCAACCTCGACACTTCGAGAATCAACCGCTACTGCAGAACAGTCAACCGCGTATTCCTTTCGAGAGTCAACCAAAAGAAACCGAAGACCATGTCCGCCTTGGCTGACCTTTGGTACAACACACAGAATGCAAGCTACGGCAGAGACCAACACTACAACGACAGCCGATACCACATGCTCAACCTTCACGCAACCTTTACCAAGGGCACGGTTGAATTCCGACTCTTCCAGTTCGATGCACCCACGGAAGACCGTAAGGGAGGCATTCACGCAGGACAGCTCAAAAGCTACATTCAGCTTTGCCTCGCCCTTTCACAGATGGCAAAAACGGTGAGAACGGCAAGTGCCAAGCCTCAGCAAAGAGAGAACCCCAAATACGCAATGAGAACTTGGCTTCTTCGCCTTGGCTTCATTGGTGACGAATTCAAAACAGCTAGAGACCTCTTTACAAATCGCCTTGAGGGTGATGCAGCCTTCCGCAACGGAAGAGCCGACTAAAGCATACACACTCAAAGCCCACCGACCGCTCGAAGGCGGTCTTTAGGTGGTGAAAGGCAATTTGAAAGGAGATTTTTTTATGCCAAAACGCTATTATATCGCATACGGAAGCAACCTCAACGTGGAGCAGATGAAATACCGATGCCCGGACGCACGAATTATCGGAACGGCAACACTTGACGGATGGACACTCCTTTTCAAGGGGAGCAAGACGGGGTCATACCTCACCATCGAGCAAAAGGAAGGTGAAATCGTTCCCGTGGCAGTTTGGGAGGTATCTCCCCAGGACGAGTCAAGGCTTGACCGTTATGAAGGCTATCCGCACTTCTACTATAAGAAAGAGATGGACATCAGCATCAAAGGTATTCGAACGGGACTGATTCGGAAGAGACGTGCTTTCGTATACATTATGCATGAGGAGAGACCACTCGGTCAGCCGACCAGGGGCTACCTCAACGCATGCGCCCAAGGATATTACTTTTTTGGATTTGATACTGACCGCTTAATTCAAGCGGTACATGATAGCAAGGAGGTTTCTTTATGAAAGAGAACACTAGGTACTTTGGAATTTGCCCCAGATGCGGAGCAACCTTTGATAGTCCACCCGCACTTTCAAGGGAGGATGGTAAAACCTTGATTTGCCCCGACTGTGGTATTCGTGAGGCGCTGACATCCATAGGAGTTCCGCCGGAGGAGCAGGAGAAAATCCTCGAAACGATTCATCAGCACAGAAAATGACAACAACTGAATAACCGATAGGGATGAGGCTTTGTGGCTTTGTCCCTTTTCTTATCTTGCGAGAAAGGAGGAGACCGCTATCGCTACAAAGAAAAAGTACAAGCCAACCAAGTTCAAGGCGAAGGATTCCGTCTACAACCAAGAAGCGGCTGATCATGCGGTCAACTTCATACAGTGCCTGTGTCATACGAAAGGCACTTGGGCAGGAAAGCCTTTTGAACTCCTGGATTGGCAAGAACAGATTATTCGAGATATCTTCGGAATACTCAAGCCGAACGGGTATCGACAGTTTAATACAGCATATATTGAGATCCCCAAAAAGATGGGCAAGTCGGAGCTAGCGGCGGCAGTCGCGCTTTTGCTTACCTGTGGGGATTTTGAGGAAAGAGCAGAGGTTTACGGCTGTGCCGCCGACCGACAGCAGGCATCCATAGTTTTTGAGGTGGCTGCGGATATGGTGCGAATGTGTCCGGCATTATCCAAAAGAGTGAAAATACTTACCGCAGCCAAGCGTATCGTATACATCCCCACAAACAGCTTTTATCAAGTTCTTTCAGCCGAGGCTTATTCTAAGCACGGCTTTAATATACACGGCGTGGTATTTGATGAGCTTCATACGCAGCCAAACCGAAAGCTCTTTGACGTTATGACAAAGGGCTCGGGTGACGCACGAATGCAACCTCTTTACTTTCTTATTACCACCGCAGGAACGGACACCAAATCCATCTGCTATGAAACTCACCAAAAGGCAAAGGATATCATTGAGGGGCGAAAAATAGACCCTACATTCTATCCCGTCATTTATGGTGCCGATGAAAACGATGACTGGACCGACCCAAAGGTATGGAAGAAGGCTAACCCTTCGCTCGGTATCACCGTTGGTATCGATAAGGTTCGAGCTGCCTGTGAGTCCGCAAAGCAGAACCCGGCAGAGGAAAACGCTTTCCGCCAGCTAAGGCTCAACCAATGGGTCAAGCAGGCAGTGCGTTGGATGCCGATGGAGAAATGGGATAGATGTGCTTTTGCAGTAAACGAAGATGAACTTGAAGGTCGAGTTTGCTATGGTGGTCTTGACCTTTCGTCCACTACGGATATTACGGCATTGGTACTCGTCTTTCCACCTACCGATGAGGATGATAGATATATCGTCCTTCCGTACTTTTGGATACCGGAGGATTGTATGGAGCTACGTGTCCGAAGGGATCACGTTCCGTATGACATTTGGGAAAGGCAAGGGCTGATGCAAACTACCGAGGGGAATGTCATCCACTACGGATACATTGAAAAGTTCATTGAACGCCTGGGTGAGCGCTTTAACATTCGTGAGATTGCTTTTGACCGATGGGGTGCTGTACAGATGGTGCAGAACCTTGCAGGCATGGGAGTC
>JAFTLM010000397.1 GCA_017455945.1 Clostridia bacterium
GGCGAGACTTGCCGATAAAAAATACGGCTCAACCAAGCAAGGTATCGCGCCGTTCTATTCGGACAAATATCAGAAAAAGACCGTTTTTGCGGGAGAATTATTCTATCCCCAAGAATTAAAAGCGCATCTTGCCGATCTGCTTGAATGGAAGAACCTGACTTTGACAAAGGTTTATGGGAGTTAAGGGCTTCTACGTTTGCGGAAGCACGGGTGAGGCGTTTTTGCTTTCCACCGACGAAAGAAAGCAGGTTATGGAGATAGTCAAGGATTGCGCCTCCGACGCAACGCTTATCGCCCACATCGGCTCGGTAAACGAGGCAGAGGCAACAGAGCTTGCGAAATGCGCCGAAAGGCTTGGCTACAACGCCATTTCCTCGGTCGCACCCTTCTACTACAAGTTCAGCTTTGAGGAGATAAAGGGGTACTACAACCGCCTTGCGGACAGCGTGGAGCTTCCCATGCTGGTTTATCATTTTCCCGCATTTTCGGGAGTTAATATGGGAGCGGGCGAGATAAGCCAGTTCCTTGAAAACGACAAGTTCTTGGGCGTGAAATTCACATCAAACGACTTCTTCACCCTTGAACAGATAAAGTCGAAATTCCCGAACAAAATCGTCTACAACGGATTTGACGAAATGTTCCTTTCGGGTCTTTCAATGGGAGCTGACGGCGGTATCGGAAGCACTTATAACTTTATGGCGGACAAGTTCGTTGCCATTCAGAAGCTCTTTGCGGAGAACAGAATTGCCGAGGCGCAGGAGGTGCAGAGAGAGGCTAACCGCATAATCACCCTGCTTTGCAGGTTTGGCGTAATGCAGGCTGAAAAGGAAGTGCTTAATCAGCTCGGAATCGATTTCGGTGAGTGCCGCAAGCCATTCCTCTCTCTTAACGACGAGCAGAAGTCAGTAGTGGCAAAGGAGATAATTCCATTCATAAAGGGAGTTGAGTTTTATGTTTGAAGTTAAAGAGCTTTGGAGAGGCGGAGATATCTATGTCAGACACCGCATCCCGGGAATGATAGTCACAAGAAAAGGCACCGTACTTGCCTATAACGAGGCTCGCCAGGCTGGCGACGATTGGGCAATGATGGATATTCTTTTGCAACGCTCCACCGACCGCGGCAAGACCTTTGGCGAATTTATCAAGCTTGCCGAGGGAAACGAGGATTGCAATACAGTCAACAACCCCGTAATGGTTGAGGACAAAAACGGACGCATTCATTTCCTTTACTGTGAGAATTACACGGTAAACGGCGGACGGGCAATGCGCCGTTACAGCGACGACGACGGACTTACATGGAGCGAGCCTATTGATATTACAGAGTTTACAAATCCCGATTATCATAATGCCTTTGCTTTTGGACCGGGTCACGGAATTATGACAAAGGACGGCACGCTGATAATTCCCGTTTGGATGGTGCCTAAATTCTACGAAGCTCCCGTAAAATCACACACTCCGTCGGTGGTGACGACTTTTTACAGCAAGGACAACGGCGAGACCTGGAAGCTTGGCGAGCTTCTCGGAACAAATACCGAAATTATCTGCCCCAACGAGACCGCGGCGGCGCCGACCTCGGACGGCAGAGTGCATCTTAACATCAGAACTCAGGGCTTTTGACGCGCGGGAGCATACAGCGAAAATGGATATTCGGATTGGTATGACTACGCTCCCGACTACAAGCTTCCCGACCCCGGATGCTTTGGGTCTGTGGCGGCTTATAACGACGGCAAGCACCCGTATACGATGATTTTCGCCAACTGCGCAACCAAGGATGACAGAAGCCACGTCACCGTTCACGCAAGCTTTGACAATGGAAAGACCTATCCCATATCTAAGCTTATTGACGCCGACCGAGGCGGCTACGTCGAGGTTGCGGTTGACAATAAGGCAGGGCTTATCTACGTCATATATGAAACCGAATGGGGCAAATACGACTACCTCGCCACATTCGATTACGGTTGGCTGACAAATGAAAACTAAAGGAGATTTTTATTATGAGTAAACTTATAAGACCGAGTGTAGCATCTGTAAAAATAACCGACAGCTTCTGGAAGCCGTATCTCAATATGATAAGAAACGTTACTATGCCGTACGTTTTCAAGAAGTTTGAGGAAACAGAGTTCTTCAAAGGCTTTCACAGAGTAGCTGAAAATTTCAGAGACGAATACAAAACACCTCCATTTGATAACGGTCTTATTTTTGAGTCTATAAGAGGAGCTTGCGATTTTCTCGCACAGGAATACGACTCGGAGCTTGACGCAATGCTTGACGGCTACATAGAGCTTATAAAAGCCGCTCAGGACGCTTCGGGCGACGGTTATATTTGTACGAAAACTTCTTGTATGTGGCCCGAATGGCGTTGGGGACAGAACGGCGGAGATATAATTCACGCACACGACCTTTACAACCACGGAGCACTTGTTGAAGCAGGAATAAGCCATTATCTCGCCACGGGTAAAACGTCGCTTCTTTCTTGTGCGGTAAAGGGCGCGAATCTTATCGTTTCATACGTGGGATATCCTCCGAAGAATAACGTTATCCCCGGACACTCGCTTCCCGAGGAGGCGTTTATAAAACTCTACCGTCTTTTCAGAGACCGCAGAGAGCTTGACGGCTTCGCAAAAGAAAATGGGGTTAATTTTGAAGAATATTTGAAGGTTGCCGTTTTCTGGTACGATAACAGAGGAAACCACGAAAACAGAAGCCTTTCAAAGAACCCTCAATGGGGACCGAAGTTTAACCAAGACCATCTTCCTTTTGCGCAACAGACTACAGCGGAGGGACACGCCGTACGCGCGGCACTCTGCTACACGGGGGCGGCAATGGCGGCTTACGAGCTTGGAAGAAAGGATTTTGAGAAGGCGCTCGATTCCATATGGGAAAACGTCGCTTACAGAAAACTCCATATAAGCGGAGGAATCGGCGCGCGTCACGATATAGAGGGCTTTGACGTTGATTACAGCATACCTCACAACGCCTACCTTGAGACCTGCGCGGCAATTGCTTTTGCTTTTTTTAACGGCGAGATGAATCTCTTAAAGGGTGACGCAAAATACTTTGATTACTTTGAACGCGCTCTTTACAATAACATCCTTGCCGCTATCGGAGAGGATGGATTGCACTATTTCTATGAAAACCCTCTTATCTCTGACGGAAGTAAGGAACGCTGGGGATGGCACATATGTCCTTGTTGTCCTCCCATGCTCTTGAAGATATATTCGTCGCTTGGCAGTTACATATACTCTTATTCCGACGAGGCGGTCTACCTCAATTTGCTTATAGATAACGAGGTGACGACCGACAGCTTCAGTGCGAAGCTTGAAAACTCGCATCTTAAAATTGAGTGTGATAAGAAAATGACGCTCGGGATCCGAGTACCGGAATATGCCGAAAATTTTAAGATTTTAGTTGATAACAAGGAAATCGAAATAAAAGTTGAAAAAGGCTATGCTATCTTTGACGGAGAGTTTAGCGAAAAGGATATCGAAATATGCTTCGATACACCTCCAAGACTTGTTATAGCATCTCCTAAAGCCGAAGCGGCAAGGGGTCAGGTCGCAATAATGAGAGGACCGATACTCTACTGTGCCGAGGGCTTTGATAATGACGGCAACCTTGATATAAAGGTTGCGGAAAATCCATTCCTTGAATATGCCGACGGCATAATAAAAGGAAAAACGGCAGACGGTCGAAGCTTTACGCTTATTCCGTACTACCGTTGGTGTAACAGACAAAGTGACGACGCGGCCATGAAAGCCATGCGCGTGTGGTTAAATTACGAAGCGGATTTGAGCAAAATTACTTGTTTCCCTGAGGGCAAGCTTTACGCCGACTTGGAGAAGTAAGTAATACTTATCCGGCGGAATGACGAAAACGTCGCCGCTTTGCGCTTTGATTTCACTTCCGTTTATTATGTGTGTTCCTGTGCCAGAGGCTTCGCCCCTTACGCACCAAGGCTTGTGCGAACATAGCTTAACGCAATACGACAGACGGTGTCTAAACAACACCGCCTGTCTTTTTTATGCCGTATTTTACCTAAAATAGTCCCAATTTATGGAACTTTTGTGGAACTTTCCATACTCTAAAATGAGCAAAATGGAAGTCAAAGTGGAAGCCAAAATGGAACTTGATTTGTACGCCTAATTGTAAGCCGAGTAAAACATTAAACAGGAAGCTTTCCCACACCCCTATTATATCAAAAAAGCATATTCTAAAGAAGGGGGCGGATGTCTTTATGCTTTCGCTGAAAATGCGTGTTCTGATGACATGTGATGATGAATCCAATGTCTCACCGTGAAAGCGGCGGTTCATAGCCAAGCCGTCGTTTGATTTCTCTCGTGCCGATTTTCAGCGTGGTGATCAACTTGGACTCAATTTCCTCGGGGAGCGGTTCGTTTTTTGCGGATACTTTCCATGCAATACCGAGGGCTCCCACACAGCTCTTTCCGCGAAACAAAGGGCTGGCAAAAGCGATGGTTTGATGGATGACAAGGCCATCCTCGATTCCTGTTGACACAATGGGTTGTCTGCGAATGAAAGCGAGTTGCTTGAGCAGAGAGTCAAAATCGGTGACTTGAGACCAGTGTTCAGGATCGGGGGGACCGTGCCTTTCGTAGATTTCTTTGATTTCATTTTGTGGCATATGCGAAAGGAGTACGCGACCGGTGGCGGTGCGGTAGATATCATCGAGTCGGATTCGGGAATGTTCGGACAGGAGCTGTTGCTCAGTGTCCGCATAGTCGATGATAAATTTTTGTCCGCTTTGAATTACCGAAAGAATCACCGTGGCGTGGCTGTTCTGTTCCATCCAGCGTATGACGGGGCGGCAAAGAGCGATCAACTCTTCTTCATAGCGTTTGAGGCGGGTCAGGCAGTAGATTGCGGGTCCGAGAAGGTAACCTTTGGTTTGCGAGACACGGATCACATAGCCGTCATGGCAGAGTGTCTCCAGAATATGGGAGCAGGTGGGCTTCGGATACCCGGTTTTTTGTGCTATCTCCATTAGCGGCACAGGTTGTGAGGGGGGGGCGGACAGCAGAGAAAGAATTTGCATGGCTTTTTGGACGGAATGGATCATGAAAGTCTCCTTTAAAAGATAAATGTTAAATTGGAATTTGGCGGTTAGCCTAAGTAGACTTGAACCGATAAGCCCGACGTCTATAAATTTTCGTGTCTTTGGGCGTCACTCGCCTTGAAAAGTCCGCACTTGTCTGCGGCTCACGTCACCCAAATCCATCAAAAATTTATTAGACGGCGGGTGCA
>JAFTLM010000398.1 GCA_017455945.1 Clostridia bacterium
GTTTTTGACAGAGGATTTTCAACTATAGGCTCGCCCTCCTCGGTATAAGGTGTAAGCAGCTTTTCAAGCAATTCCCTCTCCATTCCCTCCACCCCAAGCGTGCCCTCGGCAGACGGCTCGGTTTTCCTGCGTTCTTTCCCCTCTATCTTTGGAGTATAGAGTTGAATAAGCCGCTCTTTTGGCACAACGCCCGAAATGTGAGAGCGAATAAGCTTTCCCGCACCGTCGCTGTCGGTGAGAATTATCAGCTTGGTATTTTCTGCAAGCGCACGTATCAGTGCGTTTTTTTCATTTTTCTTGAATATCCCAAAACCCTCTGTAGTGATGACACGGGCGTCAAACAGCGAGGTTATTTTTATTTTGTCGTATTTTCCCTCCACGACAACGGGATATATTATCCTGCTTTTTTTCATATCCGTCAAATCAAGCTTCTGATCAGGAAATACAGCAACACCAGCACGCCCAGAACTATTCTGTAAACGCCAAAGGGGGCAAAAGAATGTTTTCTCACAAAATCCATAAGGAATTTAATGGCAATCAAAGAGACCACAAATGCGGCAACGGCACCCACAAGCAGAGCTATCCACGCCTCAAGCGGAACCGACACACTGCCCTCGCCCAGGTAGTCGACAAATTTAAGCCCTCTTATAAGCGACGCACCAAGCATTGTGGGAATTGCCATAAAGAAGGAAAACTCAGCCGCCGCGGGGCGTGCTACTCCGATAAGCATTGCTCCCAGTATAGTGGAACCGCTTCTGGATGTGCCCGGAATAAGCGAAAGCATCTGAAACGCTCCTATAAACAGGGCGGTCTTATAGCTTATGGCATTTGTGTTCACAACGGTGGGAAGTGCCTTTCGGTTCTTTTCCACAAGAATAAATGCCACGCCGTAAGCAACAAGAGCCAGAGCGACGGTGATATAGTTCCCGATATATTTGTCGATAAAATCATCGGCGACGATACCCACAACCGCCGACGGAATAACCGCCACAACCACCTTGAACCACAGGTTCCAGGTTTCTTTTTTCTCTGCGGGTGTTTTGGAGAGTGCAAGCGGATTGAGCTTTTTGAAGAACAGAACGATAACCGCCAGAATAGCTCCAAGCTGGACCACCACTTCAAAAAGATTGTAAAACTCTTCGCTGAACGCGGGGTCTGCAAATTTCATCGAAAGAAATTCCTCAAGCAGTATCATATGTCCGGTAGAGCTTACCGGCAACCACTCGGTTATACCTTCAACGATTCCGAAAAGCACCGAAATAAAACAGTTTATCATTGAAACGTCTCCTTTTTATATTTAAAACTTACGAACCGCTTCTCATTATGTCTCCGTCCTTGACCTCAAACGGAACTCTGCACAAAAACTCCTGAGACGGGTGGGGTGCGGATTCAATGGGAGAACCCGAAAGGTCGTAAAGCTCGGTAACCTCAAAAGCCCGTCCCACCTTTGAGGGAGAAATTATCTCGGCTTTGTCGCCTATCCTGACCTTATTCTTCTGTCTGAAACGGTATATTCCCTCTCCGTAAGTCTCACCGTTACCCTCAGCCGTAGCGAAATACGCCTTTTCTCTGATATAGCCGTCCTTTGTGCAAAGCTGTGCCTCGTCAAAGGGAAGTCCGAGATAATAACCGGTGCAATACTCGCGGTGCGAAACGCTGTCAAGCTCCTTGTTAAGCCTTTCGTCAAAAGTATATTCCACAGGATTTGCCAGATATGCGTCAAGTGCCATTCTGTATGCGTTTGTAACCACGGCAGTATAATAGGCACTCTTCATTCTTCCCTCTATCTTAAAAGAATTTATTCCGCACTCCACAAGCTTTGGAATTATCTCTATCGTATTCATATCCTTCGAGGACATAATGAAGGTTCCAAGCTCCGTTTCCTCTATCGGTATGGGCGTGTCGGGTCGTTTTTCCTCCACCAGCTTGTAGCCCCATCTGCAGGGCTGGGTGCAGGCACCTCGATTGGCGTCGCGTCCCGTAAGATGATGGGAAAGCATACAGCGTCCGCTGTAAGAAACGCACATTGAACCGTGCACGAAGCACTCTATGTCAATCTCCTCGGGAAGCGCCTCGCGTATAGCCCGTATCTCGTCAAAACAAAGCTCTCTGGCAAGCACCACACGCTTTGCCCCCAGCGCCACGTAAGCCGCCGCACTCTCGGGACTGACTATTCCCGCCTGAGTGGAAATATGTATCTCCATCTCGGGGATTATTTTCTTGACCTCGGCAAGAACCCCAAGGTCGGCAACTATTGCTCCGTCAATGCCGCAGTTCTTTATCTCACGCAAAAAATCACGAAGAGACGGGTACTCGTCTCCGTGGGGCATTGTGTTAAGCGTAATATATATTTTTTTGCCTCTCGCGTGGGCGTATTCTGAAGCCTCAAAAAGCTCTTCAAGGGTGAAGTTGTCGGCAGCCGAACGCATTCCGAATCTGTTATAGGCAAGATATACGGCATCGGCGCCGTACAAAAACGCCGCCTTCATTTTTTCAAAATTTCCCGCAGGCGAGA
>JAFTLM010000399.1 GCA_017455945.1 Clostridia bacterium
AGGCACAAAAAGAAAAAGTTCGCAAAAAGAAAAATGCCGTTTGGGAAGTTTCGCTCACTGCGGTGAGCGACAAGGCTTGTGCAGCCTTGACTCGCACCCACTGGCGTGGGGGCTCTTATGGGTGCGGTGCGAACACACCCCCCCGCCGGTCAGGCGGTTTATCCACCTAAATTATACCTTTAAAATTTGTATTTGTCAATAACATATATTCCGAATTTTGTTGCATTTTTTACGAAGTTGCACAATCTCTATTGAAATTTAATAATAAATATGGTAAAATTATAAACACAATACAAAAAACGAAAGGACTCATCTATGAAAAGGTTTTTATGCTTTCTGACAACCATTTTGCTTCTGACCACTCTCGTTGCCTGCGGCGGAGGCTCTGCCACCGAAAATTCTTCGAACAACGGCACGGGTGCACCCACAGAATCAAAATCCGACCTTGATATTATCGGCGGAAATTACAAGCTCGTTTACGACGTCACCGACTCAAATGCCGTATCATTGATGACCGACATTATCGGAAAAGTCAACACGGCAAGCGGTGTCAAGCTCTCCAGCTCCAACTCGGGCAACCCCGAAACAGAGTTCGAAATACAGCTTGGCCTTAAAAGCGGCAGAACCGAAGCCGAATCCGTCTACAACGAGATAAAAGGTTACGGAAACGACCTGTATTCGGCATACACAATAAGAGCCGTCGGAAAAAAGCTGGTCATCTCGGCAAGCGACAAGGACGCCCTTAAGGTGGCGGCGGACAAATTTGCCGCGATGGCGTCGGATACCTTCGTAATCCCCTCGGACTTTAACGAAACCGCTATCTTTAACACCGAAGAATACCGCTACGGCAAGCTAAATCTCATACACGCTGACGAATTTATGTCAAACGTCGACGTACTTGCCATAACAGTAAACGAAAAGACGATAGAGTGCCTTGACGGCAAAAAAGATTACGCCGCCGCTACAATCAAGGGTAACACCGCCTTTGACGTAAAGCCAATTACCAAATACCCATCAACCAAAACGGAGATAACTCAAAAAGAAAATCTTTTTGAAATAAAAGTAAAAAGTGCAGACGGCAAAAAAGAGGAGATATATACTATGAAAGTTGTACAAACAGCCCCCCTTGACAGTTATGATATCAACGTATGGACCGCCCCATATTGGGAAGGCAACCTTATATACCACGAAAGCGTTATGTTTGTTGGAGATGACGGTGCTCCGTTGCTTTATACCCCCGAGCACGTGCTCTCGGTTCGCTCTTACGACCTCAAAACCGAATACGTTGAGGGAGTTGACTACGAAATAAAGGACGGCAAGCTCTACAGACTTGAGGGCAGTGAGATGCCCCACTTCACCTGGGATGAGTTCTATCCAACAAGCAAGGAGACCTCTGTTTCGGGCAACGCCTTCGCAGGCTCAAAGAAGCCCTTCGTTTTCTTCTCCGAGGGCTCCTATTTCCACAAGAACCAGGTATTTGTAACCTACACCCACGCGGCTGACGACAGCATTTTCGTCCCCGCAAAGAGCACCAAGCTCACCAAATTCACCGAAAAACTTCAAAAGGGCGAGGCGGTAAACGTAGTCTTCTTCGGTGACAGCATTACAGCAGGAGCAAACGCCAGCGGAAGAAACGGTGCTCTTCCGGGAACACCTATATGGTCCGATATAGTGGCGACCTCCATACAAAACAAATACCCCTCCGCAAAAGTCAACCACGTAAACACAGGTGTGGGCGGCAAGGAGACGAACTGGGCTATCGAAGAGCTTGAAACACGCGTAAACGCTCACAACCCAGACCTTCTTGTACTTGCCTTCGGTATGAACGACGGCAGCAAGACCACCGAGAAATTCATTGCCAACATAAAAACGATAATCGACAGAGTGCTGGCGGCAAATCCCGACTGCGAAATAGCGGTAATAGGCACTATGCTTCCCCACTCCGAAACCACTTATTACAAAAATCAGAACCTCCAGGAAGCCGCTCTCTACGAGCTTTCCAGGTCCTACGGCAACGTGGACGTCATTCCTATGACAAGCGTTCACTCTTCGATTCTTGAGCACAAGAGATATTTCGATATGACAGGTAACAACGTCAACCACCCCAATGATTTTCTTATAAGAATTTACGCACAGACAATTCTCAGAACCATTGGCGTTCAGTAAGCCAAGAAAGGGGAAAAATGAAAAAAATACTTTGCTTCGCCATTGCGATAATTATGGTCGCCGCATTTGCGGCGTGCGGCTCAACTCAGCCCAAAGCTTCGGAAAGTGCCCCCCCAAAAAACACCGAGCTTGATATAATCGGTCTCGGCTACAAAGTGGTTTACGACGTAAGCGACCCCAACGCCGTCTCGATAATGTCAAAAATGCTTTCCGACATTCAGGAAAAGCTTGGCGCAAAGCCCTCAAGTATGAATTCGGGCAACCCCGAAGCCGAATACGAAATACAGTTGGGGCTTAAAAGCGGACGCCCCCAGGCTGAAAGGGTTTACAAAGAAGTTGAAGGCTACTCCAATGACGATAGAAGCTCATACATCATCAGAACAGACGGCAACAAAATAGTAATCGGTGCAAGTGACCGCAACTCTCTTGAGCTGGCTGTAGACAGGCTTCTGGGCAACTTTATGTCGGACTCGAGATTCGTAGTCCCCACGGAACTTGACCTGACCGTTGTATACGACAAAAACGTATATGCCAAAGATAGAGTTGTAAAAGAGCTTGACGCCAAAGCCATAGGCTCTAATGCGTCACTCGCCGACCTAAAGGTAAACGGAGAATCCGTCCTCGGCTTCTCCACCGACAAAACAGAATACAACGTAGCCGTAAGCTTCAAAACCAATCTGTTTGTTGACGCAATCACCTCCGAGCCGGGTGCATCTGCAGACGTAACATTCGACGGCACAAAAGCGACAATAACCGTAAAAAGCATAAACCAAAAGAACGAAAGGGTGTATCTGTTGAACGCATTCCAAAAAGTTGACAGCGAAATAGTAAATAAAAACGGTGCCGACGCAACGGTAACCTACGTCATAGATGACGGCGACCAGGCAACAGCCACATTCGTGCTTGAAAAAATGGCACCCAAATATCCCCTGCTTAAAGCCAGCTTCGCTTTGATAACCAACAAGCTTGCCACCCTTGACGTTGTAACCAACGAGGACGGCACCAAGGAATACGCAAAGGACGAAGACGGCTTCTACACCTACACAAAAAATCAATCGGCGTGGGAGTTCTGGGAAAACGCGGCTAAAAATAAAAACTTCGAGCTTGTCAGCCACAGCCACACCCACAAATACTGGGGCGAGGACGACAACGGCGGAAGATTTGATTACTACAACACCGCAGGAGAAAAATTCACCTCCGACGATCTTCCTATAGGAAGTCAATCCAAGGAATTTATAGCCTCAAAACAGATAATTCAAGACCTTGACCCCTCTCAACCTGCGGCGGTGTTCGTCCGCTCCGGACTTACCGCAGGAGGCAAAAACGTAAAGTATTCGGATACCTTCTGGGATCCCATACACACCAGCGGTGCATACATAGGAGGCAGAGGTACCTACACCTACCCTGACACACCGCGTGATATGGTAAACGTGTTTGCCGAATTTGACCAATCCGAGGTCAGAAACAAGCTAAAATCCTATATGGTTCAGCACTACAACACAAGCTCCACGGTAAAAACCACGCAGGCCAACTCGGGACCTGCCGAGTGTCTTTCGGCGGGTATTCCCTATTGGACAGACTACATCGACACCGCGGTTGAAATGAAGGGCTGGGCGGCGTTCTGTATTCACACAATACGCCCCGACACTCACGATACAAGAAGCGGACACTATATCTTCCAGTCCCAGGCAGACGCCCTCTTTGCACACAGTGAAAAGCTTGCAAAGGAAAACAAGGTCTGGATAGCAACCCTCTCGGAGGGTATGATATACGCCATCGAGTGGGCCTCTGCAAAGGTTCAGGCATACGTTGACGGTGACAGTATTGAAGTTTCACTTACCCACGACGAGGAAGGCGAATATTTCAATATGCCGCTCACCGTAAAGATAGCGCTTCCCGAAGGAAAGACTTCGGCAAGCGTTGGAGATACCGCACTTAAAACCTTTACAGAATCAGGAAAGACCTACGCATACGTGGATGTAACACCCGGTGTCAGCGTCTCGGTAAAAACCAAATAATAAAAAGGAGCCGGCTCATCAAGAGCACGGCTCCTTTAACGTATAAGTGTCGATAAATGCGGAGGCTTTATGCCCGTCGGCGAGGACTCGGGCAGGTGCCCGGTCAGGAACGGTTCTCCGCGATAAAGGAATCAACCTGTGCTCGGTGAGGAATAGACGAGCTTGCCCCTCTCTTGCTTACAACGATTGCCGCCGCGGCACAGGCAAAACGTGCCGCCTTGAAAATGTCTCGGTCACGCAAATACTCAAGTGTAAGTGCCGCCGTAAACGTGTCTCCCGCGGCGGTGGTGTCTACCGCCTCCACCTTGAACGACGGAACTGTTTTTCCGTCCACGTAACAGCCCTTTCCTCCAAGCTTTATGCAGAAATGCTTTGCTTTTACTCGCTCCTTAAGCTTCTCCACCGCCAGCTCACAGCTCTTTTCGTCTGTTGGAGCTATACCCGTAAAAATCTCGGTCTCGGTTTCGTTTGGCGAGAAAATCTCAAGCTCGGGAAGCTGCTCCAAGGGAAACTCGGGGTCTGCGGGACCTGCGTCGATAACGATGGGAATCCCTGCCTCGCTTGCGGATTTTGCGGCGTAAAGCACCGTCTCCACCGACGTTTCAAGCTGCATAAAGAGTGCCTCGGGCTTCTCCTCTATGGCAAGGTCTATAGCCTCGGTGGTTATTTTTCGGTTGGCACCCGGGAAAACCATAATTCGATTCTGTCCGTTGCCCTCTACCATAATTGCCGCAAGACCCGTGGGAGCGTCGTTGGCACGGTAGATAAAACGTGTGTCAATGCCCTCGTTGTTGTACAAATCAAGAAGTGCGTTTCCGTTGGCGTCTCTGCCAACAGAGGTGCAGAAAAGCGACTCTCCGCCAAGTCTTGCAACGGCAACTGCCGAATTTGCACCCTTACCTCCCGGAATGTACCTGTAACCGCCGTTGCAGATAATCGACTCTCCCGCGGCGGGAATCTTGGGAGTGTCCATAACAAAGTCCATATTGGCTGAACTTACCGTAAGAATTTTTATCATACTGAATTACCTCTTAGCTGTGTTTATTTTGGAAACGTTGTTTGCAAACTCTTTTATCTTTGCAAAGGATTCGTCGCTGATAACGTGCTCTATCCTGCATGCGTCCTCCGCCGCGATATCTTCACTGACACCCAGGCGAACAAGAAACTCGGTAATAAGCTTGTGACGTTCAAAAATTTTTTCGGCGACCTTCTGACCGTCGGAGGTAAGAAAAATATAGCCGTTTCCGTCTATCTCAATGTATCCGTTCTTTTTCAAAAGTCCCATTGCGCGGCTGACGCTGGGCTTTGAATACCCCGTTCTCCTCGCTACGTCGATTGAGCGTGCCTCACCGCGCTCGTTTTTCAGCTCAAGTATACACTCAAGGTACATTTCCGCAGATTCTCCGGTGTGCATAATGCTCCCTCCTTTTGAAATTTTGTTCGGTTGTTTTCCTTTATATTATATATAGTATACCATTTTATTGTGAAAAAATCAAGTACAAATAAAGATTATTTTAAATCCACTTTGTTGTTAACAAAATGTAAACAATGAAGTCTTTCTCTTGATATTTGGCAAGGATTGGTGTATACTTGTATACAATTATACAAGAATACAAAAAATACCCGAAAGGATATCAAAAAAATGCTTGAAATTTCAAAGAAAACCAACCTCTTGGAGCAGAAATCATACAAATATCAGCTCCAGGACGTAATAGAGCCCAATCTCTACCGAGACGTATATTCCTACACAGACGTTCCGCGTGTTCCCTTCAACCACCGCCGTGTGCCTATGGGAATGCCCGAGGAAATCTGGATAACCGACACCACCATGCGTGACGGTCAGCAGTCGGTAGAGCCCTACACCGTAGAGCAGATCGTGGAGCTGTTCAAGCTTATGTCACGCCTCAGCGGTCCCAACGGAATTATCCGCCAGACCGAGTTCTTCATCTACAGCAAAAAGGACAGAGAGGCTATTGAAAAGTGCCGTGAGCTCGACCTTAAATTTCCCGAAATCAACACCTGGATAAGAGCCAGCAAGGAGGACTTCAAGCTTGCCAAATCCATGGGCATCAAGGAAACGGGTATTCTGGTCTCCTGCTCGGACTACCACATTTTCAAAAAACTGAAAATGACACGCCGCGAGGCGATGAACCTCTATCTTGAAACGGTTGCCGAGGCGTTTGAGTCGGGAATCCGCCCCAGATGCCACTTTGAGGACATCACACGTGCCGACTTCTACGGCTTCGTTGTTCCCTTTGTAAACGAGCTCCAGAAGATGTCAAAGGACGCGGGAATCCCCGTAAAAATCCGTGCCTGCGACACAATGGGATACGGTGTTCCCTACACCGAGGTTGCCCTTCCCCGAAGCGTTCCGGGTATTATCTACGGTCTCCAGCACTACTCCGACGTGCCCAGCGAAATGCTTGAGTGGCACGGTCACAACGACTTCTACAAGGCTGTCGCAAACGCTTCCACCGCTTGGCTCTACGGTGCCAGTGCGGTAAACTGCTCGCTCCTTGGAATCGGAGAACGCACGGGTAACATTCCTCTTGAGGCAATGGTATTTGAGTACGCCTCTCTCCGCGGAACACTTGACGGAATGGACACCACGGCTATCACCGATATCGCAAACTATTTCAAAACCGAAATGGGCTACGACATTCCTCCCATGACCCCATTCGTGGGCAAGAACTTCAATGTGACCCGTGCGGGAATCCACGCCGACGGACTTCTCAAGGACGAGGAAATATACCACATATTCGACACCAAGAAGATACTTAACCGTGCCGCAGGTGTAATGATCACAATGACCTCCGGTCTTGCGGGCATTGCGTACTGGATAAACGAAAACTACGGTCTTTCGGGCGACAAGGCGATAGACAAGCGCGACCCGCTTGTACTTGCACTCAAGTCGTGGGTTGACACCGAGTACGAAAACGGCAGACAGACTATGATATCCGACATCGAGGTTGAAGAAAAAATCAAAGAAAACACACACGACTCGGGCTTCCCCACGCTTCTTAGCTGAGAGGTGAAAAAATGGAAAAAAGCATTTCCATGGCTGATATCGTATTTGAAAGAATAGAAGACGCCATTTTGAGCGGCGAATTTGCCGCAGGCGACGTTGTAAGCGAGCTTAAGCTCTGCAAAATGCTTGACGTCAGCCGAACACCCGTCCGCGAGGCACTGACCAGGCTCCGCCAGGAGGGGCTGGTAAAGGAAAGCGGCAAGGGTGCCATAGTGGTTGGCGTAAGCAAGGACGACCTGTTTGACATCTACGACGTCAGAATGAGAATTGAAGGACTGGCGGCGGCAAAATGTGCTTCGGTAATTACCGAAGAGCAACTTAAGGAGCTTGGAGAAACGCTTGAACTCCAGGAATTTTACACCGCCAAGAATCAGCCCGACAGCATCAAAAAGCTTGACAGCCAATTCCACGAGCAAATATATTCCTACTGCCAAAGCAGAACTCTTGAAACTCTGCTTTCCGAGCTTCACAGAAAAGTTAAACGTTACCGCAAGACCTCGGTGTCAAACCCCGAGCGTGCGGTGCTGGCGGTAAAGGAGCACAGAGAAATTTTTGAGGCAATAGCCGCCCACAACGCGGTTCTCGCCGAAGAATTGGTGGAAAAGCATATCCGAAACGCAAAAGAAAGTATTTTAAAAGTATGTAGATAAATTGTAGTTTAGCGGCGGAGAGAACGGGGGAACGGGTCGCTTTTTTGCAAAAAAGCTCCGCAAAAAACCTTTCTGATGAAAGTTTTTTTGATTGTTTTGTG
>JAFTLM010000400.1 GCA_017455945.1 Clostridia bacterium
ATGAAAGAAAAATACGTTGTAATGACAGACTGTGACTGTCTGTTCAATCTGGATATTGCCGATATGCTTGATTTTCATATCCGTATGAAGGCCGATGTCACGGTAAACACTTGTGAAAAATTACATACTGACAAAGAAGGGCGGGTAATCGATATAGATTTGAGCCCGTCAGCCGCGTTTGACGTTAACGTAAACGCGTGGGTTTTTAACAGAGATTATATTGTCGGTATGGTTAAAAATGCTGTGTCGAGGGGATATAGCGATTTTGTTGGGAATATAATTAGCAAAATGGTGGTGAGTGACAGACTTTTTGAATATAAAAGTAACATAAATTTATTGCGTATAAAAAATCTTTCGGACTATTTTAAAATGAGTATGAAATTGCTGTCAGACAGTGATTTCCGTAATATGATTTTCGATGGTGTAAAAAGCAGAAAGAACTGTTGCGTTCCAACAGTTGTGAGTAACGGTGCGGCTGTAATTTCTTCATTGGTGGCACATGGGTGTAATGTTGGCGGAACTGTTGAGAATAGCATAGTGCTTAATGGAGTTGTTATAGAAAAAGATGCGGTTGTCAAAAATTCGATTTTGTTTCCGGGAGTGCACATCTCTTCGGGGGCACGTCTTGATTTTGCGGTGGTTGACAAAAACACCGATATAGGCGGTGAATATATGCTTGCAGGATGCAAAATATTGCCGTATTTCATAAGCACCGATAAAATTGTTTGAAAAATTTTTGATATAATCTTGACTCTTTTCTTATTTGTGGTAAAATATATACAGAATATCTGTGATGCGAGAGAAAAGAGAAATGGGAAAGTATAAAAATTTATTATCCAATGCGGGAATACTGGGAATAGGGACCTTCGCTTCCAAGATACTGGTGTTCCTTATGATGCCGTTGTATACAAGCATTTTGGCTAAGGATGAGTTCAGTGTTGCCGATCTCATCACTCAAACTGCCAATCTGCTTATTCCTCTTGCCTGTATCGGCATAGTGGACGGTATTTTCAGATTTACACTTGACGGCAAAGAAGAACAAAAAAAGACCTTTTCTTCCGGTATGGCTGTTTTGCTTGCGGCGTCGGCGGTGTTTTCTGCTATAGCGGCTGTTTTGGGTCTTATAGGCATTTCGGGGCAGATATGGGATTATGTGTGGCTTATTGCAGCATACGTTATCGCCGCAAATTTTCATTCTGCCGTGGCTCAGTATATAAGAGCGAAAGGCAATACGCTGTTGTTTACCGTCGGAGGGATAATCGGCACCGTACTGACGGTAGCCTTCAACGTCCTCTTTTTGGTGGTTTTTGATCTTAACGTGCTTGGTTACGTTTTGTCGGTTGTGGTTGCCGATGTTGTTGTGACCGTCATTTTGTTTTTCTGGGCAAAGCTGTACAGAGATATTGATTTTCGCTTGGTCGATAAAATTAAGGTCGTGGAAATGCTCAAGTACAGCATTCCGATGATTCCTACTACGGTTTTTTGGTGGATAACCAACGTGTCCGACAGATATATGGTTACAGCGATGGTGAGCCATGATGTCAACGGTCTTTATTCCGCGGCGTATAAAATTCCCACGTTGCTTACTCTAATATGTATGGTATTTATAGAGGCGTGGCAATTTTCGGCGGTAAAAGAAAGTGACGAAAAAGAACGGTCGGATTTTTTTGGGACGGTGTTTTCCGCATACCAGGGAATACTCTTTATGTTCGCTTCGACACTCATATTGATGTCAAAAGTTGCAACGATTCTGTTGTTGAATAAAAGCTATTATGATTCGTGGCAGTATATTCCCGTTCTTGCTTTGGCGATGACCTATTCGGCTATGGTGACGTTTATGGGAAGCGTATACCTGGTAAGAAAAAAGAGCGTAATGTCGTTCGTAACTGCCGCAATAGGAGCCGTTGTCAACGTGGTGCTTAATTTTTTGCTTATACCGAAGTTCCCAAATTCCGCAATGGGGGCGGCAATAGCAACCTTTTTGAGTTATTTCGTCGTAATGATAATAAGAAGCGTGAATACACAAAAATACGTTAAATTCAATATGGGTCTGCTTAAGCTCGCCTTTAATACGGTTGCCGTTGCGGCACAGTGTGTGGTTATGATTCTTGAAGTCAAATATTGGGTAATCATAGAAATTGCTGTTTTTGCGGTAGTTGTCATCGTCAACGGAAAGGGAATAGTTGGCGGAATTTTGAGGGCGATAAAAAACCTCAAAAAAAATTAAAAATATTTTCCAAAAACTATTGCAATTTGTGAAAAAGTGTGGTATAATACTTGCACTGTGTGCTTTTTGCATGCGATTAAAGAACAGTCCGCTGCGATGCTCTGCATGAATGTTCTGATTATTAAGGAGGGCCAAAACAATGGATATTATTAAGGCTTTTACAAGTGAGCAGCTCAAGGAGAACGTACCTACCATCAACGTTGGTGACACAATTCGTGTTCACAACAAGATCAAGGAGGGTTCTCACGAAAGAATTCAGATGTTCGAGGGTACCGTTATCGCAAAGCACGGCGGCGGAATTTCCGAGACATTCACCGTAAGACGTGTTTCTTACGGCTGTGGCGTGGAGAAGACATTCCCCATCCATTCTCCCAACGTAGAGAAGGTTGACGTAATCCGCGTTGGTAAGGTAAGACGTGCAAAGCTTTACTATCTCCGTGATAGAGTTGGTAAGGCGTCCAAGGTTAAAGAGAAGATATAAGTCTCTTTTTGACCGATAAAAAGGTGTGATCGGTTCGCCCGAGCACACCTTTTTGCTTTTCGGAGGATATATATGAGCTTTTTGTGGAATCCCTGGCACGGGTGCCAAAAGATAAGTGAAGGCTGCCGTCATTGTTACGTATACAGAATAGACACAAAGCACGGCAGAGATCCGTCGGAGGTTACAAGAAATAAGGATTTCGATCTGCCGATAAAAAAGAAGAAAAACGGTGAATATAAAATTCCGTCCGGTGAAACGGTGTATACCTGTTTTTCGTCGGATTTTCTCCTTGATGTTGCCGATCGGTGGCGAGACGAGGCTTGGCGGTATATTCGGGAACGCCAAGATCTGGATTTTGTATTTCTTACAAAACGTATACACAGACTTGAAGAGTGCCTTCCCGATGATTGGGGAGACGGCTACGATAACGTAATAATCGGATGTACCTGCGAAAATCAGCAAATGGCGGACTTCAGAATGCCGATATTTATGAGCTTGCCCATAAAACACCGTATAGTTATAAGCGAACCCCTTCTTGGATATATAGATTTTTGCGGTCTGGCGGATAACCGAATTGAAAAATTCGTGGTTGGAGGAGAGTCGGGTGATGAGGCACGAGTCTGCGACTTCGAGTGGGTGAAGGGAATACGCGATTTTTGTGTGAACAACAAAATATCATTTTCTTTCAAGCAGACGGGTGCAAGGTTCAGAAAAGATGGAAAAATATACAGTATTCCCAGAAAATATCAGTTTGAACAGGCAAAAAAATCCAAGCTTGATGTGATGTTTTGAGTTTTTTTGAGAAATTTGATGACAAATGAAAAAAATTGATGAAATATCGAAACTTTTTTCTTAAAAACTATAGACATTTTGAAAAAAATATTATATAATATAGGGGTATAGCTGTGTGCTGTTGTACATAGTTGATAACAAAGGCGGCTGCGTCAGGCATACGCAGTTTGCCGAAATTTATTTTTTTTGCCCATGATAGTTAAAAAAATATCAATCAGGAGGTATTATCATGAAAAAGAAATTGACAACAGTCGAATTTCGCGGCACCAAGGAGCAGGAAGCAAAGCTTCTTGAGGTGATCGCGAAATATGACGGCGTCCCCGGAAAGACAATGCCCATTCTCCAGGAAGCACAGGAGATCTACGGTTATCTTCCCATCGAGGTTCAGAGGATAATCGCAGAGAAAACCGGTATTCCGCTTGAGGAGCTCTTCGGTATCGTATCTTTCTATGCACAGTTCAAACTCAACCCCGACGGAGAAATATCCATCGCCGTATGTCTCGGAACAGCTTGCTACGTAAAGGGTTCCGGCGATATCATCGAGGAGTTCTCAAGACAGCTTAACCTTCCCGTTGGAAGTACGTCTCCCGATGGAAAGTACTCCATCGAAGCAACCCGTTGTATAGGCGCTTGCGGACTTGCTCCCGTCCTTACTGTTAACGGCGACGTTTACGGTAGACTTACAAAGAAGGACGTAGCGGATATTCTTGCTAAATATCAGTAATCTGACCTTTTAAAAATCCTGCGGTTTACCGCAATGCTTTGGAGAAAAAGGTATGAAAATTTGTGAAATCAGAGACCTTTTGGATGCCAGGATTCTTGCAGGCGACGAAAAGCTTGACTGTGAAGTTACTTCGGCTTTTTGTTGCGATATGATGAGCGATGTTCTCGCTTACGTTAAGGATCAGGGCGTTCTTGTTACGGGCCTTGTTAATCCCCAGGTCGTTCGCACGGCAAATATGATGGATATAGTTTGCATCGTGTTTGTAAGAGGCAAGGCTCCTACCGAAGAAATGATAGAACTTGCAAAGGAATGCGATATTGCTGTTTTGCTCACCGAAAAGCGTGCGTTTGACACAAGCGGTATTCTCTATATGGCAGGTCTGTCAAGAAACGCAGAGGGCTGATATGTCCGAGAACCTGAAGTTTCACTTCGATATAGACGGTTCGGACTTTTCCAGTGCCGGAGCAGCTTCGGTAATGGTTAAGAAAAAACTGCGCCAGCTTTCGTACGATCCCGAAATAATACGGAAAGTATCTATCGCGATGTACGAGGGTGAGATAAATATGGTGATTCACGCGAACGGCGGCACTGCAGATGTTGAAGTGTCGGATGAGGAGATAACCATAGTTCTTCGCGATAAGGGTCCCGGTATTCCCGATATCGAGTTGGCAATGCAGGCAGGATATTCCACCGCGCACGATAATATCCGAAATCTTGGGTTTGGTGCGGGAATGGGATTTCCCAATATGAAAAAATACACGGATTATTTAAATATTGATACGGTTGTCGGAGAGGGAACAACCGTCACTATGAAAGTGATGCTGTAACCTGTCCGAAATAACGATTTAAGCTATCGAGGTACATATGAAGGCTATTTACGAACACTCGGTGTCATTGGATGCCGAAAAATGTAAGGGCTGTACCGCCTGCCTGAAGCGTTGTCCCACAGAGGCTATCCGTATTCACGAGGGGCACGCGGTAATCAATTCTGTCAGATGTATAGATTGCGGACAGTGTATAAAGGTTTGCCCGTATAAGGCTAAAAAAGCAATGCACGACAGCTTGTCCGTGCTTGACGATTATAAATATACCGTTGCACTTCCCGCACCGTCGTTTTACGGTCAGTTTGACAATCTTGACAACATCGGATATATAATCAAGGGCCTGCGTGACCTTGGATTTGACGATGTGTTTGAGGTTGCGTGTGCCGCGGAATTGGTAAGTGCCTATACCAGAGAATACATAAATCGCGAGGGCGTTAAAAAGCCGGTGATCAGTTCTGCCTGTCCTACGATAACCAGACTTATCAGTACCAATTACCCATATCTTTGCGAAAATATTATGCCTATCCTTCCGCCTATCGATATTGCGGCATCACTTGCCCGCGAGAAGGCGCTGAAAGAACATCCGGAACTTGCTCCGGAGGATATAGGTATCATATTCATTTCACCTTGTCCGGCTAAGGTCAGTTATATAAAAAATAACTTTTCCGGAGAGAGAAATTATATTTCCGCGGTGTTGTCGTTCAGTGATGTTTATTTTGCACTGCTTGACAAAATGAAAAAGACCGATACGGAGCCCGGAGACTCAACAGAGTCGGGGGTTATAGGAATCGGTTGGGCTTCCACCGGAGGAGAATCGTCCGCAATACTTAACGAAAAATATCTTGCTGCCGACGGAATAGAAAACTGTATAAGGGTTCTCGACCAGATAGACAGCTCGGATATCACTAACCTTGAGTTTGTTGAGCTTAACGCTTGTAACGGCGGTTGTGTGGGGGGAGCAATGACTGTTGCCAATCCCTATATCGCACAGGCAAGATTGCAATCGCTCAGGCGTTATTTGCCGGTTTCTCCAAACAAACCTGCAAGTAGTTGGATCCCGGACGAATATTTCCATGAAAAAGAGGTGGAATATAACCCGTACAGTTCGCTGTCTTCCGACAGAAAAACAGCGATGCGTATGATGCATGACATAGAAGAGCTTACAAAAAAACTTCCTGGGTTGGATTGCGGCTCTTGCGGTGCACCTACTTGTATGGCGTTTGCCGAGGACGTGGTTAAAGGAGAAGCGAGTCTGGACGAGTGTACCGTAATTCTCAAACGGGTTTTGAGGGATAAAGGTTTGCACGAAGAGGTGTTTGCGTCGGCACTTGAGGAGCTGGATTTAAAAGGCTCCGCAAAGGAGGAAAACGGCAATGAAGGTTAATGATATCTGCGGAAAGATAGAAGCGGTTCTTGTCTGCGGTAACGCGGAAAATGAATTTTGCGGAGTATACGTGGGTGACCTCCTCAGCCGAGCAATGAGCAGAGTTGAAAGCGGAAACCTTTGGGTTACCATTATGTCAAACGTCAACGTCGTGGCAGTGGCGACCCTTACTGACCCTGCGGCGGTTATTCTTGCCGAAGACGTAAAGCTTGGCGAAGAGGAAATTGCCAAGGCACGCGAGAACGGCATAACGGTGCTGTCTACGCCGCTTTCGGCATATGAGATCTGCACAAAACTTTGTTCGGTTACGGAGAAAGAAATATGAGTTCCTACCGTTGCGACCTCCATATTCATTCCTGTCTCTCGCCTTGTGGCGATGATGACATGACCCCCGGTAATATCGTTGGAATGTCGTTGCTTAACGGATTGCAAATAGTGGCTTTGACCGACCATAATTCGGTTAAAAACTGTCCCGCTTTTTTCAAGATAGCAAAGGCTAACGGAA
>JAFTLM010000401.1 GCA_017455945.1 Clostridia bacterium
AGCGAGACGATTCTGCATCCGGCACTTACGATGCTCCTTGCCGTACAACCCGAGGTGCTTAACGGTATGATGAGCAACAGCACCTTCCGTGGCAGAGGTCTGACAGCACGATTCCTTTATGCGATGCCGAAGTCTCCCGTGGTCAGACGTGCATTTGACACGCGCCCTATTCCCGAAGCCACGAAGAAAGCCTATTCGGAGCTTATCACGGATCTCCTTGATGCCGACGGAGAACTGATGGACATTGAGCTTTCCAAGGAAGCCTACGGCGTTCTGAAGGAACTGTTCGACAAGACCGAAAAGAGCCTCGGCGGTGAGCTTTCCGACATCGTGGATTGGGCAGGTAAATACGTAGGTGCGGTGCTTCGCATTGCGGGACTTCTGCACTTCACGGAGCATCACGGTCCATTCCATTGTACCGAGGTGAGCGTTGACACCATGCGCTCCGCCGTTACCATCGGTGAGTACTTCCTGGAACACGCCAAGGCTGCCTATTCGCTGATGGGGGCAGACCCCGTCAACAAGCAATGCGAGTATCTTCTTGCCGCTATCAAGCGTGACGGACTTGCCGAGTTCTCTCGCAGAGATGCAATGCGAGCTTGCCGTAGGTTTAAGACGGCGGAGTCATTGCAAGCGGTGCTTAACCGTCTTTGCGAATACGGTTACATCGCACCCAAGCCGTCGGAACCTTATAACGGCGTTGGCAGAAAGCCGTCCGAGGTTTATCTCACAAATCCGTGCCTGCTTGACGGCTCGACCTAACTGTCCCTTCTGTCCGTTCTGTCACAGAGGGGGAGGGGCGGTCAATATCTTACGCCGCATCTATTTCGTAAGCGGCAAGGGACCCTCACGCGCAAAAAGGAGAAATCAAAGGGGGTATTAAAGGATACCCCAAAAACAGCCAAAATCACATTAAAAAGGAGTTTTTTCTATGAAAAAGCACGAAATTGAGCGTCTGGATATGCTCCGAAAGCAAGGAAAAAAGGCTTCGGAGATAGCAAAAACGCTTCAAATTTCACTCAATACGGTGCGTTCTTATATGCGCCGCCATCCCATTGAGAACGATAACCATCGCTGTAAAAACTGCGATAGACCCATATATCAACCATCCGGCAGAAAACCGAAGTTCTTCTGCTCGGACAAGTGCCGTATGACCTGGTGGAACAGCCACCGTGAAGCGGTCAACAAAAAAGCATACCGTACCTTTGTGTGCGAGTATTGCGGAAAGGAGTTTAAGGCTTATGCAACTGACACACGCAAATACTGCTCCCGTGGATGCTATTTCAAAAGAGGAGCTTGAGGCGGACAACCTCCGCATCATCCGCTACCGAACCGCCCTTGCTCTGATGGAAAATCTCTATCGCAAGGGTGAGATCTCGGAGGACACCTATCAGCGTTCAAGGAGGCTGATCGAGTTCCGTCACAACATAAAAGTTAACAGTATTTATCGCTGATAACGCTTGACTTTTCGGGGCTTTAGAGTGATATATATAGTACCCAAAATCAATACAAAGGAGGAGCTATGAGAACCATAGAACAAGTACGATTCACGCCCTCCATACCTCGCCCCGAAAGGGTCGCAGCGTATGCCAGGGTATCCAGCGGAAAGGAGGCAATGCTTCACTCACTTTCCGCCCAGGTAGACTATTACAGCACCTACATCCGCCGCCATCCCGGTTGGGAATACGTAGGCGTTTATACCGATGAAGCAAAGACGGGCACCAAGGACAGCCGTGAGAGCTTTCAACGTTTGCTTGCTGATTGCCGTGGCGGTAAGATTGACCACATCATCACAAAATCGGTCAGCCGATTTGCCCGTAACACGGTAACCCTGCTTGAAACCGTTAGGGAGCTTCGGAATATGGGTATCAGCGTTTATTTTGAGGAGCAGAACATCGACACGATGACCGCCGAGGGAGAACTGATGCTGACCATTCTCGCATCCTATGCCCAAGAAGAAAGCCTTTCAGCAAGCGAGAATCAAAAGTGGCGCATACGGCAAAATTTTGAGGAAGGCAAGCCTTGGAAGGGTGTGATGCTCGGCTATCGCCTGAAAGACGGACAGTACGTCATCGTGCCGGATGAAGCCGAAATCGTCAAAAACATCTATGCCGACTTCCTTTCGGGCAAGGGTGTGGAGGCGATTATGAAATCCCTCAACGAGAGCGGAGTGCTGACGCAGCAAGGCTTCACCTGGCACAGAAGTGCCATTATGCGGATACTCCGCAACTATGCCTACACGGGCAATCTGCTGTTGCAGACCAAATTCCGTGAGAACCATCTTACCAAGATAACAAGGGTCAACCGAGGGGAGCTACCGCAATACCACGCCGTGGGAACGCACGAAGCCATTATCGACCTTGCCACCTTTGAAGCGGTGCAAGCCGAGATTGCAAGACGCGCCGAAAAGCACACCAAACCGCATACACGGCATACCTACCCCTTCAGCGGAATTATGACTTGTGCCGTATGCGGTAAGCACTACCGCCGAAAGACAACGCCCACGGGTCCCGTGTGGATATGCACCACCTACAACACCCACGGCAAAAAGGCTTGTGCTTCAAAGGCAATTCCGGAGCCGACACTTATTGCCCTTGCGGAGAAAAACGCCCACCGTGGGCAGATAACCGCCGTTACGGTGGAACAGAACAATCGATTGACATTTACCTTTGCCGACGGCAGCGAAAGCCGTGAAGTTTGGCAAGACCGCTCCCGATCCGAAAGCTGGACAGACGAGATGAGAGCCGAGGTCGGCAGAAAAACAAGAGAAAGGATGAATAAAGATGCCTAAAGCAAAAAACGTAACCGTGATACCCGCCACACGAAATCTGCACACGGGTACACCGATGGATGCCAAGAGAAGAAGAAAGGTGGCAGGCTACGCCCGTGTATCCACCGACAGCGATGAACAGTTTACCTCCTATGAGGCACAGGTGGACTATTACACCCAGTTCATACAAAGCAATCCAGAATGGGAGCTTGTGGAGATCTACACCGACGAGGGCATTTCGGGGCTTTCCTCTAAAAATCGAGAAGGCTTCAACCGTATGATTGCCGATGCTCTCAAGGGACGGATCGACCTGATCGTCACCAAGTCGGTCAGCCGTTTCGCACGAAACACGGTAGACACGCTGACCACGGTGCGAAAGCTCAAGGATGCAGGCGTTGAGGTCTTCTTCCAAAAGGAGAACATCTTCACCCTCGACAGCAAGGGCGAACTCCTCATAACCATTATGTCATCCCTCGCCCAGGAAGAGAGCCGTTCCATCTCCGAGAACGTGACCTGGGGACAGCGTAAGAGCTTTTCGGACGGCAAGGTGAAGCTACCGTATAAGCGTTTTCTCGGCTACCGCAAGGGAGCGGACGGTACTCCCGAAATCGTTCCCGAGGAGGCAGAAATCATCCTCCGCATTTACAGCGACTTCATCTCCGGCAAAGCCCCCTCAACCATCGCAAGAGAGCTGACCCGTGACGGCGTTCTCACACCGGGTGGTAAGACGGTGTGGGAGAAGAAAACGGTACTGAGTATCCTTACCAATGAAAAATACAAAGGTGCCGCACTGTTGCAGAAACGATATACGGTAGACTTCCTTCAGAAGAAAACAAAGATAAACGAAGGTGAGGTCCCACAATACTATGTGGAAAACAGCCACCCCGCCATCATCGAGCCGGAGGAATGGGACAGAGTGCAGATAGAGCTGGCACGGCGCAAAGCCAGCGGTACGGCTACTTGCAGCAACTCACCGTTCTCCACCAAGGTCTTCTGCGGTGATTGCGGTTCAAGGTACACGCCCATCACCTGGCACTCCAACGATAAATACCGCCGTATCATATGGCAATGCATCAACAAGTTCCATAACCCCGTCAAATGCACCACCACCCATCTCACCGCAGAACAGCTTGAGCAGAAGTTCCTTGAGATGTTCGCCATCTACTTTGCCGACCGCAAGGCAACCATCGACACCCTTCGGTACGTGCAGAAAACGCTGACGGACACCGATTTTATTGACGATGACATTGAGGCTTGCGAGAGGGAGATGGATATCCTTACGGAGATGCTGCGACAGACGGTGATGCAGAACGCCTCCGCTTCGGTCAGCGAGGAGGAATACCGCCGCCGTTACAATGACCTCACCGAACGCTTTCACGCCGAGGAGGAAAAGCTCAAACGCCTTACCGAACGGCGCAAACGGATGGATGCCGAGTCTATCGCCATCGGTGGTATGCTCTCCCAACTGACCGAGCTTGAAGCACCGCCCATCGAATTTGACGAAAAGCTATGGCACGCTGTGGTCGACCGTGTAACCGTCTACAACGATGACCGTTTGGTATATTCGCTGAAGGACGGAACGGAGATAACGGTTGAGCTTTGAGAGAGAATAGAAAAGTCCCCGAATGGCACCTTGGTACGATGCTGTTCGGGGATTTGCTTATTGTACGTTCGTAATGTTGATTTTTTCTTTTTTCAGTAGGAATGCATACGCTACCAAGGAAACAATGCTGTCAAAGGCGTTTCCGATACCGAAGAGGAGTGCGATTCCCGTGAGCGTGGGCGTCCATACATTTGTGGCATAAAGAATGAAAGCGATGCCGTAATAAATCGTGTTCGTTACAACCGACTCAAATAGCATATAGTTTGTTTTGCCAAGTCCGTAAAAGGTAGAGTCAAATACATTCTGTATAGCATACAACACATAAAATCCTACAAGTAGCATCACTAGCTCAAAAAGCTTATCCACATCGGTGAAATTCAAAACGTGTGTCATAAAAGGCTTCCATACGGGAATGCTGATAAACCACAAAGCGGAGATAGTTGCCGTGATACCGAAATAGCCGAGTGAGTTGCGACGAATATTTTCTTTGTCTGCAGCCACCTCTTGTTTGATAAGCTCACCAAACTGAAGCACGGGCAGCAAAAGCCATCCCCAAATAAAGTTATTGGCTACCCAGTAAGTACCTTGCTCACCAACCACATTGACCATACGGGCAATCATCACCATATAAGCAACGTTGCGAACCAAAGACTCAATGCCGGAAACGCTGCCGACCTTGATGAACTCCTTTGTCCAGGTAAAATCAAGTCTTGCACCCGAAAACACCTTGATTTCTTCTTTGGCAAGAAGGATCAGCGAAACCGCAAGCAGGAGGGCGTTTACAAGAATGTTAGAGTATCCGATGCCGTTTACACCGAGATTTGCCGATATGGGCAAGGAAGATACGAGGAAGGTATCCGCCACAAGGCAAAGCACAAGTCTTGCCCCTGTGAGCGCATACAGATATTTACTCTTGTTTACAGTAACGAGGGCAACAAGAGCAAACTGTGTTAGTATTGAGAATATGTTTGCGATGCTCTCAATTCTGATGTAGGATGCGGATGCTTCGATAATGCTTGTGTCGGTTGCCATAAGCGTAAGCATTGGCTCGGCAAAAACAATCACGGCGGCTGAAAGAACGGCATACACGCCGAGAGAGATGAGCATACCCGTCCGCACACGATTGGAGAACTTATTGTTATCATCTTTAACCTTGCCTATGAAATAGAAGAGCGGTAGAATGATTGCCTCGTTCATGATTTCGTAGAGTAGGTTTACCCAAGAAAGCTGACCCGCAATAGAAAACGACCATTCTCCCGGTAGCTGACCGAGAAAGAACACACGAACCGTGGTGTAGATAGTCGGTGCAAGTCCGAGAACGAGAAGTGCTGCGAAAAGCTTGTAGTTGATGCGGCTGAGTGACAGTTTGATTTTGGAAAACATATAGGTTTACCCCTTTTCAAATATTAGCAAAGAGGACAAAAGAAAAAGCATCTGTACACAAGCGCAGACGCCGAAACGATGACAATTAGCCCATCAATGACGAGTCTGCGACCAAAAGTGCATCGTGCCGGAAGATACCGCAAGTCTGTCAGTTTTACAGTATGATTCCCATTTGCCAAACGGCAAAGCTTAAGTCGCTATTTACTTGCCTATATTATATCACACCTCTTGGTAAAAAACAATCTTTTCTGAAAATTTAATACCTGAACGATTGAACCCTTGAACGATACCAAATCCGCCACTTATGCCTTGTTTGGGCAGAGGATGGCGGATTTATCGTTTATAAAAGAAAAAACGCCCTCAAAACCACCGAAAAGAGCGGTTTTAGGGCGAAAATGAGGCGTTTTCCGTATATAAAGCAAAATTCCATAGCCGAAATTGTATCGACTATGGAATCTTTTTTGGTTGCGGAGGTGGGATTTGAACCTCACGACCTCCGGGTTATGAGCCCGACGAGCTACCAAGCTGCTCTACTCCGCGATATTATGTTCTCGCCGTTCGCAAAGAGTATTATATCATATCTCTTACCTTTTGTCAACCCCTTTTTTACTTTTTACACGCGTTTTTTACTTTATTTTTTCTCTCTGTCACATTATATGCTCTTTTTTACTGTTTTATTCGTATTTATTGTAAAATTTCCATACTCGGAGCGGTTCGACGCTTTTCTGCATCAAAAACAACAAAGAGATGGGCGTTGTGCCCATCTCTTTGTTGTTTGGTGCCGGTAACCGGGGTCGAACCGGTACGATATTCTCATATCGCGGGATTTTAAGTCCCGTGCGTCTGCCTATTCCGCCATACCGGCGCTACCCGATTATTTTACCACATTTTTATGCCGTTGTCAATACCTTTCTTCTCTTCTTGACAAGATGTAAAAAAAATGATATAATGAAACAAATAGGTCATATCCGTGAAATATTTCCTCAAAAAAAGCGACTCTTTATAAAAAAGCAAAAAGGAGAAACTCTTATGAAACCGTTTTGGGGTATTGACGTAACCGAAAACAAGAAAAATGACAAAAACAACGGCGAGGAGCTATTATTCGCTCGCGTATCCGACAATTCCTCTGCCGAGCTTGGCGAAAAGATGGATAGTGCGACCGAGATCATGGAAAAGGCAAAGCTTCCCCTCCCTCTTCGCATTCTGCGCGTTGCCATGGGCTTTATTGCGCTGATTCTCGGCTGCGGTATTCTCAGCGCAACGCTTGAGATCGGCATAGCCAAGGCTTATTCCAACGCGCCCATTCTCTTCTGGATATTCTTTATATCGCTCATAATCTGGGTGATAGTCCTGCTCTCCGCACGCAAAAAAGAGCGCGAGGTATTGGAAGCGGAAAACGCAGAGGAGCTTGTCGAGGACATAAACGAGAATTTCGAGCAGATGTTCGAGGAGCTCAACGTTCCGACCGATGCGCCGAAGGTAGACCTTCTTCTTTTCAGATACAAGGTCAAAAACGGCGAGATAAAGCCCGATCTTCTTCCGCTTATGCCGACGGCATACATCAACGTCGAGGCGCGGATCTTCTCGCGCGACGGCAGCTTCTTTATCGGAGACGTTGAAACGCTCTACTCTGTTCCGCTCTCCTCTCTCAAATGCATCAGAAAGATAGACAAGCGCATCTCCGTTCCCAATTGGAACAAGGACGAGGAATACAACAAGGGCGAGTTCAAGCAGTACAAAATGACTATGAACAACTCGGGCTGTATCTTCTTCAAACCATATTACATTCTCGAATTCGAGCACGGCGGCGAGCTTTGGGGCATATATTTCCCGCCGTATGAGCTCGGTGCATACGCAACAGTCACGGGACTTGCGGTAATCGACGATGACGAAGATAAAGAAGAACAAAAATAAAGGAGGCTTTATTATGAATACTATAAAATTTGAAAACAAGGGCAACATCAAAATGGTAGCTCACCGCGGAGTTTCGGGTCTTGAGCGCGAAAACACCTGCCCCGCGTTCGTAGCGGCAGGCGTAAAGACTTATTACGGCATTGAGACCGACGTTCACGTAACTCTTGACGGAAAGTACATCATCATTCACGACGACGACCTCAAGCGCGTTGCGGGACTTGATATGGGCGTTGAGACCAGCAATTTCGACGATCTCCGTGCAGTACGCATGACAGACCGCGACGGAGTGACCGCGCGCGCAGACATTTTCCTTCCCACGCTTGAAGAGTATCTTTCCATCTGCAAAAAGTACGGCAAGGTAGCAGTTCTTGAGCTCAAGAGAGATATGGAGCGCCAGCACGTAGAGGGTATTGCGGCGGCAGTTGATGCAGCGGGAATGTTCGAGAATACCACCTTCATTTCATTCAGCAAGAACAATATGCTCTATCTCCGCGATGCCCGCCCCGATGCAAACGCACAGTTCTTGACGAGCGCGCTTACCGAAGAAAATATTGCGTTTATACTTGACAACAAGCTTGACGCTGACATCTATCACAAGGCTATGACAAAGGAATTTGTTGACCTTATGCACGCAAACGGCAGAGTGGTAAACGTATGGACGGTCGACACCGTTATCGATGCTGAGGCTGTTCGCGAAATGGGCGTTGATATGATCACGTCGAATATACTTGAATAAGTGCTATAAAATTTATTAAGGGCAGTTCACCTGCCCTTTTTATTTTATAAATTCAAAATGGTGTTCACGACGTCGGGTGTTAGGCTACAATCTTTATTTGATTGTAGGGCGGGGGTTTATCTCCCGCCGTTTTTTTTAATTTGACCGTTTGCTTTCGGCGGCAGCAAGCCACCGCCCTACAGGTTGATAAGATTTGTCTCAAAGATAGTAGCCGTACGTGCCGATGTGATTTGTTTGCGACATCGGGCGATTGCATATTTCGCTTCGCTCAATTGTAAGTTTGCTTCGCAAACATTATGAAGCGCCCCTACCAGTTTGTAGAAAATTGTTTCGAAGATAATAGCCGTAAGAACAGAAAACAGCATTTTTATTGTGGTAGGGGATGGGCTTGCTCCCGCCGCAAAATAACGGAATAAAAAAAGGCTCCCTTGTGCAAAGGGAGCTCCCGCGTGAGCGGGTGAGGGATTGTTTTTGTTTAAAATATTCTTTTTTTACAATCTCTCCGTCGCGGCAAGCGCGCCACCTCCCTTTACACAAGGGAGGCTCTAAAAGTGTAGCCGTGAATACCTATGTGATTTATTTGCGACAAAGGGTCGAGGCGCCGACCCCTACCGAAAATGTGGGGATTTGACGTAGGGCGGGGGTTTATCTCCCGCCGTTTTTTTAATTTGACCGTTTGTTTTCGGCGGCAGCAAGCCACCGCCCTACAGGTTTATAGAAAATTTGTTTCGAAAATGGTAGCCGTATAAACATACAAAAAAAACAAATAGTGTTAGCGGTACCGATGAGGTGTCCGCTAACAC
>JAFTLM010000402.1 GCA_017455945.1 Clostridia bacterium
ATCGGCATCAAAGAAATCAATAAGCTTATAGCAGTTCTTATTTACTACCTTCATAGCATCTGTAAGCTCAGTATATTCATTACAATTATTATCGTAAATGCCCTTATTGGAATTTCTGTTAGACAGGTCAGCTTTAAGGTTATCGGGATCGTTATCCCAGCACTGGAACCAGTCAAAGCCCGCACAGCCCTTACACTCCATAAGTTTAAGCGTATAGTTATGATAGAAATAGCCTCTGTCTTTTTGAGTTCTCACGGTGAAGCCCGCACCCGTCTCGTTAGTCAATCTTGACTCGGGCGTGCAAGCATCCATTCCCTTTGCATACCACTCGGTAATAATAAAGGGCGTTCCCGACCATTTCTGGATGTTCTGAATCAGCTCACTTTCGGGAGCCCACGCACCGTAATAGTTAAGGCTTATTACGTCGCACCACTCGCCTGCAACACGATGAACGTATTCATCGCGGTAGCAACCGGGAAGGAAACGGCAACCGAGGAACATATGGTTGGGGGCATATTTCTTAATCGCTGCCGACACAATCTTAAGATATCTGTTATAGATCATCGCACGGAAAAGCTTACGGTACTCATCGGTAACGTCACCAATAGAAACGTTTTCATTTCCCGTTACCGAACGCATAAACGTCCAGGCGGTAGCATAGGAATATGCAAACAACGGATTTTCGATATCAGCCATAAGATAAGCATCAAGAAGCTTATGCTCTGCGTGAAGTTCATTATCGCTCATCCAGCCGTAGACGTGCTCATCGTTTGCGTATGGGGTTACCACTTCTTTCGCTCTTGCGTCTGCAAAAATCTCAAACTCGGGGTCAAAGACTGGCATTACGCCGCCCACAAAGGTGGTATTTCCGCCCGTAGTATTATTCATTCCGCGCTGTCTGGTATAGTTGGAAAGAAAATAAACGATATGAGAAAGAGCGAGTGGCTGTTTAGCCTTTGCCAAAAGCTCGGTAGCACTCCAGCCGCCAAGAGAGTTATATCCGAGATCATCTCTCATATGTGCTGTTTCAAGCTCAGTCCAGTTTTCAAGAGTTTCGTACTTTTTAAGTATCTTTTCTCTTTGATTGGGTGATGCACCGGGAGAAAGAAGCACCATAGCAAGTCTGTAGAAGGGATTTCCAAGAGGGTCAACCGACCAAAGTCTGCCGTCTCTTTCCTCTATATGGAACCAACCCGTAGCGTTGAACTTCTTATCGCAGATCCATCCGCCGTACTCGTCAAGCTTTATTTCGCCATCCTTTACAGGTTCGTAACCAACAATGGTGTCAAGAGTTCTCGTAGGACGCTTGGTATAAGAATTTTTAGGTATATTGGTAACGTCTACCTGTTTTGCGTACTCTTCTGCCTTTTCGTGGACATACTCGGAGTGGGAATCGCCCTTGGCGGTTATCTTATCCCAATCACAAAACCATTCCTCAACCATATTTGCGGCGTGATTCCAAATATTCGCCACATTGCCCTCGACTGCTATCTCTGTAATAAAGCCGCTTTCGGTATAAGACGCCACTACACACGGTCCTGCATTTGAAGTGTTTTTGCTTGAAGCAAATTGAACGTGTATAGGCTCCTTGTTATCTCCCACAAGAAGCAGAGAAATTACCGTTTTTCCTACGGCGAGCTTATCTCTGACAAAGTCAGTAATATCTACAAAATTATGCCCTGCACCTACCGATGCTGTACTCACAAGTGCACCTGTCTCGGGAACGGTATTATAGGTTACCTCTTTTTCGCTCCAGGTGTTTTCGTCCACTTCGTACACGAACATAGGTGTACAACCACCCATATTCTGGCAAGCCGTTCCGAAAAGCTTAAGCTCGGCACGAATAAACTCTTCGTTTGCCAAAGCAGAAATATCAAATTTGAGAAGTATGCGGCGATAGAGGCAACCGCTCTCATCGTCCGCCTTAAAATGAAGCACGGGAGAATCTCCGAAATTGGAGTCAACCAGCTTATTTGGACCGCTTGTTGCGTCACCGTTGATAACGTAAGTATCTTCGATAGACTTAAGTACAAGAGGCTTTTTTTCTTTCTTTTTATCGGATGTTTCAATGACCTTTACGGGTAAAACTTCGTATTTTTTCATAACAAAGCTCCTTTCAAGTTTATGTGTTATGGTAATTTTACCATATAAAAAAGGCTTTGTAAAGCATTTTTCGAAATTTTCAGGAAATATTTTGAATTTTAGAAATAGCCTAAAAAAAGGGGCGACATTGTCGCCCCTTCAGTGGGTTTTATTTATTATAAACGCCGCGCTTTACGTAGTGAGTGTGAAGAATCTCGTGAGCCTTATGGCTGTTGGGTTCTCCAAAGTACTCGTCGTAGAGCTTCTTTACTGCGGAGTTCTCATGAGACTTTCTAAGGTCAGCCTTAGCGTCATCATTATAAAGAACCGCTGCACGAACTGCACGAAGATCAACTGTCTCGCGAACTTCTGCGGGCTGGTGAGGCTGTCCGCCGCCGTTTACACAACCGCCGGGACATCCCATAACCTCGATAAACTGCACGTCTACCTTGCCTGCCTTAACGTCGTCAAGGAGCTTTCTTGCGTTACCTGTTCCGCTTGTTACAGCAACGTTAAGCGTGATGTCACCAAGCTTATAAGAAGCAAACTTGATGCCCTCGGTTCCTCTGACTTCGTTGAACTCAAGCTTCTCAAGAGGCTTGCCCTCGATAACCTCTGCCGCTGTACGGAGAGCTGCCTCCATAACGCCGCCGGTTGCGCCGAAGATCGCGCCTGCACCGGATCCGATATCGAAAGGAATATCGAATGCTTCGTCATCAAGCTCTCTGAACTTGATACCTGCCTTTTCAATCATTCTGCCGAGTTCTCTTGTTGTGATAGCTACGTCAACGTCGGGAACGCCTGCGGCAGACTCGCCGTCACGTCCTACCTCAAACTTCTTTGCGGTACAAGGAATTGCGGATACGAAGATGATATCCTTAGGATCAATTCCCTCTTTTTCAGCAAAGTATGTCTTAACAACCGCGCCGAACATCTGCTGAGGAGACTTACATGTAGAGAGATTCTCTGTCATCTCGGGATAGTAGTGCTCACAGAACTTGATCCATCCGGGAGAGCAAGAAGTGATCATGGGAAGAACTCCGCCGTTCTTTACTCTTCCGAGGAACTCTGTTGCCTCTTCCATAATTGTAAGGTCTGCTGTAAGGTTCATATCGAACACGCCGTCAAAGCCGAGGCGCTTGATAGCGGCAACCATCTTGCCTTCAACGTCTGTACCGGGCTCATAACCGAAGCACTCTCCGATCTGTGCACGTACGGAAGGAGCTGTACAAATATATACCTTCTTGGAAGGATCTGCGATAGCTTCCATAACCTTAGCTGTATCGTCTCTCTCGTAAAGAGCACCTGTGGGACAAGCAACGATACACTGACCGCAGTTGATACAAGCATTATCGCCAAGGCTTGTCTCGAATGCGGATGCGATATGTGTATCAAATCCACGGTCGTTTGCACCGATAACGCCGATGCCCTGAACCTTAGAGCAAACTGCTACGCAACGACGGCAAAGGATACACTTATTATTATCACGAATGATTGGCGAGGACTCGTCGATCTCGTACTTATTCATTTCGCCCTTGAAGTAGTTCTCGTCAACGCCATACTCGTTGCAAAGCTTCTGGAGCTCACAAGTTGTATTACGTGTACAGGAGAGACATTTCTTATCGTGGTTGGAGAGAACAAGCTCAAGGTTGAGCTTTCTCGACTTCATGATCTTGGGAGTGTTAGTGAGAACTTCCATTCCCTCAGTTACGGGGTAAACGCAAGCGGTTACCATTCTGAAGGGTCTACCACCCTCGGATACTTCAACAAGGCAAAGACGGCATGCACCGATTGCGTTGATATCCTTAAGATAGCAAAGTGTGGGGATCTCTATTTTTGCAGCACGTGCTGCTTCAAGGACTGTCGAACCCTGAGGAACGGCATATTCCTTACCATTTATTTTAATGTTTACTGTTTCCATATTGGGTTCTCCTTTCTTACTTCTTGGAAATAGCCTTGATCTTCTTACAGCTGTCAAGACAAGCTCCGCACTTCACGCACTTTGCAGGATCGATTTCAAGCGAGGGAAGCTTATGACCGGGAGCAACATATGTTGTCTTGGAAATAGCGTCTGCGGGACAGTTCTTTGCACACATTCCGCATCCGATACACTTATCCTGATCAATAGTATAGCGAAGAAGGCTCTTACATACGCCTGCGGGACACTTCTTGTCCACGATATGAGCGATATACTCATCTCTGAAGTAACGAAGTGTGGAAATAACGGGGTTGGGAGCGGTCTGTCCAAGTCCGCAAAGCGACGCACTCTTGATGTAGTTGCAAAGCTCTTCCATACGGTCAAGGTCTTCAAGCTCACCGTTACCGGAGATGATTTTTTCAAGTATCTCAAGAAGTCTCTTTGTACCTACACGGCAAGGTGTACACTTACCGCAGGACTCATCAACTGTAAACTCAAGGAAGAACTTAGCGATATCAACCATACAGTTATCTTCGTCCATAACGATAAGTCCGCCCGAACCCATCATAGATCCGATAGCGATAAGGTTATCGTA
>JAFTLM010000403.1 GCA_017455945.1 Clostridia bacterium
ATTGGGAGCTTTAGATTGCTGTCGGAGCGTACTACCGCAGGCGGCTGGGGACCGCCACCCCATCCGCCCTCACGAAACAGTTACAAGAAAAATGGAGGTGTCGAGCCGACATTTTTCGGAGTGCGACGGATATGTTCGCACCAATCATATTACGTGAACGCCGAAGGCGTTCGCCCCCGCCGGTCAGGCGGTAAACTATAATTTCCCATCCAAAGAAAAAGAACTGTCAAATTGACAGTTCTTTTTCTTTGGAAATAAGATTTGTTTAATCTTTTGCTTTGGAAGTCTCGGGATCTTTTCGATTTTTGTGCCTGATAATGGCTATAATCACAGAGCAGAACGCCAGCGTTTCGCTTACAAGCCCCATATACGATATGTTTTCCATAGTCAAATCATACGTAAACATAAAGCCATTGTTGACCAGTGCGAGCACGCGGGCTTTTTTGATATTCTTTTGCCAAAAGGAATAGGTCGCGATACATGCGGTTATAGCGGGAAGAATGCTGAACACGTTCTTCCAGGTCAACACAGCCGAGGCAAGATTGAACACCACAAAAATATAAAGCCAAATTTTTCCCGAAAAGAATTTTTTATCGCTGTTAATAAACACTATTTCTCTGAAAAAACATATTACGTTAATAGCGAATGCGGGATATCCGCCTAACAGAAAATAGTGTATTGCCCATATTACGTCTACCGCCATTTTTATCTTGCGAGCCGTCTTCATTTCCTTGAACTGGAAACAAAGGAGGAACACCGCAATGCCGATAAATCCAAATATCTGGGCAACGATTTCGGCAGTAGTCATCCTGCTGAAATCGCCGAAAATTTTTGTTATCAGATCGCCCATTTCAGTTCGCCTTCTTCAATGAATAAGTTTTTTTGTTATAGTCTACCGTCACAACGCTGCCGTCAGAATAGGTTACCGCAAAAACTCCGTCGGATATCTCCTCGTGCTTTTCCATAAACTCAAACTGCAGATAGCTCATCTCGTTCCAGATGTCAAGCGTGTCCTTGACAATCCTGGCGCTTTCATTGCGTTCTTCCTCTGTGTGGCAGTGAAGGTCCACCTTTCCAAGCCAGTCCGAACCGTCGCTCACAAAGTGACCGTAGTAATACATCTGGGGCTTTCCGCCGTATTCGATAACTTTAAGAATGTCGTCCTTTTCATTGCTCAACAGGGCGTTTATGGTTCTGGAATAGGGATTTGAAAGTACTATTCCGTGGTACACAAGCTGCCAGAAAGGAACGTATTTTTCACAGAACGGATGGCGTTTGAGCGTGGGTCTGGTCTCATCGTCCGCGTGGAGATAGTCAAGGAAAGAAACGTAGAGCGTAAAATCACAGTTTTTAAGTGAGTGGTCATATGCTCCCTCGCTTCCCACCGCACCGAACATACTCTGTGCCTCGCCAAAGATCTTGTCGTAATATTCCGCACATTCCTTTTTATTGACAGGGTGTTCGCTGTGATAACAGCACCGTGCGGGAATACAAGTCATAACATCGATGTACTGCGTGCCGTGGAAGCCAAGCTCTTTTACAGGATCGTGCATTCTGTGGAAGGTTTTCCAAGCGTGTTCGGGACACATATTGTAGGTGCGTCCTCCCGCCCAACGAGTGGCTTCGACTTCAAGATTGCCGTCCTTTTTAACCGTTATGAGACTTTCGTCATAGCAGTCTGCAACGGTATAGTTGTCGGTGATGTTTGTGTGGTTCGTGATTATATATCCAAGCTCCTCCGCACGCTTTATCGCACGGCGGAGAGCCTCTTCCCCGCCGAATTCTTCGTCAAGAGGAAGAACCTGCGGCCATCTTCCGTCGTGTCCCTTGGAGTTCCAGCCGACAAGACATATTTCCGCTTTTTCAACGCCCAGTGCCTTATACTCTTCCATAAGCGCGGTAACGTCGTCAAAGGTACAAGCACTGTGCAGGGGCGGCTCTGTTTCGGGCGTTTGATGTATCACCTGACAGGGTACCGGTTTCCAGCCCATACGTATACGGATGTTGGGGGCTTGTGCGGAATACTCAAGCTCGGGGGTAAGTCTGGCTTTTATGGGTCTGAAGCCGTTTTTGAGCTTGTATTCGCGATAAATTTTCGCCATATCACAGTATGTTGCTTCGGCATTTTTCACATCGTGAATCTCAAGCTTTGCGTTTTCATAGGGGACTTCACCGTCAAAAACAAAGCGAAGCGAAAAGCTGTATTGGTTATCTTTTACCGTAATGACAAACTGAACGTCGTGTTCCATTCCCGTAACTATAGCGGTACGCAACAGTTCAAAATGCCTGAAGCCGTATACCGAAGTGAAGCAATTCTTCAAAACAGCCTGCTCGTCCTCACGCTCCTTGAATATACCAAGGGCATATTCGCGGTTTTTACAGCCCTTGTTTCCCGAGGGAAGCAAGAAAAACCCGTCATCTCCCGCGTTTATCGGAAAATCGTGAAGCGGAAACTCCACGTAATTTACTTTGGAGTAATTCATGTTCGGTGTGAACTCATATTCAAGAACGCCATTGTCAAGAGACTTGGGGGCAATTTTGAACTCTTGCGTTTCTCCGTTTTTGTACTTTGCCAAAAAGTTACTCATAAAAATTCTCCTTTTTGTCGTTCTGTGTTGATTTTAGCACTTTTTTGTGATATAATCAATCGTGAAAGCAAACGAAAATTTTGCAAAAACAAACATTTTGGAGAAACTATGGATTACAGAGACATAAATCCTTTTTTGAGATTTGTAAACACGATAAAATTTGTGCCGATACAAAAAAACTTCAGAGCAGCCGACAATCATTTTTATTACTCACTTGAAGAGGGTTACGCTATACATATAAACGGTGAACGATACGAGCTGGGAATCGGTTCTGTGGTGATAGTTCCATCGGGAGAAGAGTATTTTTTTGAATACGACGGAAAGCTGCGTATAGTAAGCATAAACTTCGATTACACGCAGAGCAATCGCGAAAAAGAAGCCGTTATGCCTCCGAAAAACTCCGAGGACTTTGACGAAAACGAAATATTGGAAAAAACCAATTTCGATAATTGTGCTTTTTTGAACAATCCCATAGTAATAAATAACGTGAGTTATCTGAAGCCGAAAATCGATGCGATACTTGAGGAATACGCCTATAAAAAGCAGTTCTACCGCGAGATGGCATCTCTGAATTTAAAAAATATTTTGTTTGAAATATTACGCCACTGTCTGTGGGGCGAAAAGAACAATCACAGCATAAATACGATTCTTGAATATATTCACAACCATTACGGTGAGGAAATAAACAACACCGTGCTTTCGGAGCTTGTGGGCTACCACCCGTACCACCTTAACAGACTTATGAAAAGCTCTACGGGAACGACACTGAGGCAGTATCTCATAAATTACAGAATCGAAACTGCAAAAAAACTCTTACGTGAAACAGATATGCGGATATCGGAAATTGCCGAAAAATGCGGCTACAAAAACTTCTGTAACTTTTCGGAGGACTTCAAACACAAAACGGGGCTTTCACCGAAAAAATACCGTGCTGAGCTTGTTCATATGAGCTGAGGCGTATTTACATAATCGATTCTTTCTTGTATTCTCTTGGTGATTTGCCCGTTATTTTTTTAAAAATTCTTCTGAAGTATATGGAAGAGGAAAATCCGCATTTATCGCTTACTTCTTCAACCGTATATTCGTGTTCGCTGCCCAGATACAGTTGGGCTCGGCTTATGGCGACCTTGTGCTTGTAGGTTATGGGAGACATACCGGTAACTTCTTTAAATACGTGATAAAAACGCGACTCGCTGAAGTTGCACATCTCGGCAAGCTGTTTTACTGAAATTTCGGTATCAAAGTTTTCATCTATGTAGTCAAGTGCCGCCTGCACGGCATTGATATTGGTGCTTTTGTCGGAGGCGGTAATACCTTGAAAAAGCTCGCCGCAAACCGAATAGAACAGCTCAAGCGTTCGAAAACCGTAAAACTTATTTTTTTCTTTACTCGATGATAATTCACCGAGCAGAGCCGACAGCTTTTCACCAAGCTCTCCGTCAAGCCTTTCAAGAGAATAGTTTTTTTCCGACGTGGGGTCTTTCCCTGTTTCAAAGGCAAAAAACACGCTGGTACAATACACGACCTCGCCGCCGCTCCACTCGGAACGATAGGTTTCGCCCATCGGAATAAAGAAAACATCGCCCTCTTTCAGCGTTATCGTTTTGTTTGGGCTTGTAAACACCGCGCGTCCTCTTTTTATTTCGGAAATAATGTGAAAAGGCCGCGGAGCTCTTGTAAAATCACACTTTTGACCATCAAAAAATATACAGTTTTCAATTTTCAAATGCGATAAAATCGGTATTTTAGGATTTGTCATAGCTCACCTTTCAGCAGAATAGTTTTGTTTGATAACAGTATAATACATTTTCTTTTTTCTGTCAAGCTGTTATAATAAAGATAATGAAAAACACAGGAGAAAATTTATGAAAGCTATACTTGTAAATAACGACAGAAGCCTTTCCTGGACCGACGTTGAAGACCCCAACATAAAGCCCGAAGAGGTACTGGTAGAAATCCACTACGCCGCACTCAACCGTGCTGACCTTATGCAGAGAGAGGGCGACTATCCCCCTCCCGCAGGCTGCCCCGAATGGATGGGACTTGAAATTTCGGGTGTTGTTGTCAAAATAGGCGAAGAAGCGGCGAAAAAGAGCAACTGGAAGCTTGGCGACAAGGTTTGTGCTCTCCTTGGCGGCGGCGGTTACGCAGAATACGTAGCCGTAAAATACGATATGCTTATGCCCGTACCCGAAAACTGTTCTATGGCAGAAGCCGCGGCTATTCCCGAAGCCTTTGCAACCGCATACCTCAACCTCTTTATCGAGGGTAAGATAAAGGCGTGCAACACTCTGCTTATGCACGCGGGTGCCTCGGGACTTGCCAGCGTGATCATTCCCATGGC
>JAFTLM010000404.1 GCA_017455945.1 Clostridia bacterium
ATAAAGGTATCCTGCCGAGGTAACATAGAAAGTCCCGGCACCAAGTCCAATGCCGTCCGTACCGAGATAAACACCTGCGGTTGTATTGTTATAAGCCGTTTTGGTCTTATAAAGCTTGGTAGAGCCGATGGTAAAACCACCTATCGTACCCGATGTTGCAGTAACCGACCCGCTAACCGTAAGTCCCGAACTCGTAACCGACATAACTGTGCTACTGTTGGAATAAAGGTAAAAACCACTACTCGTCAAGCTCCAACCGAATGAAGAAGAACTACCACCTTCGCTACCTACTTTTGTGGCTACAGTTGCAGAAAGTGAGGTTGTGGTCTGCTCAAGCGTTGAAATATTGCCCTCCGCCGTTTCAATACGGGTTGTAAGGCTTGATACACTTTGCGAAATGGTCGAAACATTACCTTCAACCGTAGAAATTCTAGTGCTAAAACCGTTTACCGTTTGCGTAAGGCTTGAAATATTACCTTCAGCCGTGGATACCCGCGTGGAAATACCACTCACGCTTGTTTCCAAAGAGGAAATATCCCCCTCGGCAGTAGTAACCCTAGTGGTAATGCTAGTGACATTCTGTTCTATCGCAGAGACGTCACCTTCCACATTAGACACACGGGTCTTTATGCCGCTAATGTCCGTGGTGAGTGAAGAAATATTACCTTCAGCCGAGCTAACTCTTGCCTCGATTTGACCTGTGGATACCGTCAAAGCAGAGATATTGTTTTCGTTGGTAGTAACCCTTGCAGAAATAGCGTTTGCAGTTTGCGTAAAGGTTGTTTCTACCTTTTCAATATCGTCTTCAAGGTCACCCACTGCTTTATTCAGAGCATCGCTTGTCGCATAAGCCTTTATTACCACCTCTCCCGTATCGATATTCCAATAGGAAGAGCCGTCCTTTGAGGAAATAATGCCTGCCTTTATGATATCGGCTAAAAGTGTGCCTGTGGTAATAAAGTCCGCTACAATTTGTCCATCCGCCGTAATTGCCGTTTCGTAGGGACCGTTATAGCCGTTAGACGAAAAACCAAGACCACCAACGTTCCACCTCCACACATTCACGGCATCGGCAATATTCGGTTGGTCTAGCACAAGCAATTCGTAAGGCATACTCGTTTCGCTATCGCCATTGAGAATGACGTAACCACCCTTTTGTCCCGTAATGAGCTTTGTTGCGTTATTGATTGCAGCATTTACAAGCGTGGGCATTCGGTCTACCGTTTGCGTTACCATTTGCATTGTCGCCTTGGTGCTTGCTACCTCGTTTATAAAATTCGACTTGGCAGCACCGAGCGTAATGGAGATGTACTTTTCAAGCAATGAATCGTACACCGTCTTGATTACCTTTTGCTGCATCGAAATGCCGTAATCCGTGTGTTTTACCGTTACTGTGTCGCACAGTGAAACACGCTCAAGTATCGCAGGATATTCGGGTTGTTTCCAAAGTGCCTCAAACGAAATTGTGAGTGCCGGGGTTTCTATGCCAAGCGGATTGTTGGCAATATAGTCCTTTGCTTTGAGCCTTAGCTCGTTGTGATGTATGCTTTCACCCATTTCAAACGAATCGGTGAAATCCTTGATGAGTATTTTCTTTTGCGTAAGGGTTGTTTTGGTTATCGGCAAGGTCTGCTCATAGAGAGTAACCACCGTTTCCACCCCTTCTTCGTCCGTGGACACGGCATAAGGCAAAAGGTCGGTGTATATCTCACTAATATCACTATCCTGTTCTAGTTTGGTGAGGTTCTTACCGTACTCGATTACAACACCATTGTTTGAGCCACGCTCTTTATGTTGGATAATATCAAAGTTATCCCACTCAAACTCACCGCCCCAAATATCAAGAAAAGAACCACCAGAACCACCAAGCACGGCTCGGAGGTTTTTAGGCTTAGCTATTTCACACCTTTGTGGGAGCGTATATTCGGTTTTGAAGGTAAAATTATGAGGTACAAGTGCCGATGCGAATAGCTGATCTGCCAAAAGTTGTGGCATCATAGGCGCTGTGGAACACATCGGCACGGGAATTCCTATAAGGTCATAAGAAATGTGCTGGGCATAGATTGTTACAATGCCGTTGAGTGGCGTTGTTATCCTGTAAATACGGAAGGCTTGTGGCTTTGAGGTATCATTAGGCTTGGCTTTTATTAGCCTTTCCTTCTTAATCTCACCAAAATGCACACCAGTGACAGGATACTTAAGTACGCATTCGTATACACCATTACGCTCCTCGGTAACCTCACAGGAAATCGTATCCGTAAGCGTACCGATGCCGTAGGTGGCAAAGTTCGTAGTATCTGATTTATATAGAATTGGAATCATATGCACACCCACCTCGGCATAATTTCTACTTTTGTAATGCCACCGTCAAAGGTAATGGTGTTTTTGCCTTTATGCAAAAGCGGGAAACCATCCCCCTCAACCGTGTCATTTTTAAGCACCGTATCCTTGTAAAAGTTCATCATTTCAGAGTCGCATTCCACATACCCGTCAATAGCCAAAAATGACCATATTGCGTTATATGTACCCGATTGAACGATGAGCCTCCCGCTACCACTACCGTGTACTTTTATATAAGGTTTAGCGGCAAACGGATACGGATTTGTAAGAGAAAAGCTTGTTGCCGTGTGGCTGCTTTTCTTTTGCCCGGCAATTGAAAACCTAAAAGGCTGACAAGAAAAATTAACGGTAAAAGTACCGATTTTATTTATTTCGTCAGCAATATCAAGTTTATTATTAAAAACTGCCTTGCGTTGAAAGGCTGTGTCATAGCTATCCGTCAAGATGTGGTATCTATCGGGTTCGGTATAGAGCCAAGCCTTCAAATTTGTAATTTTTTCTGCAAGCTCGCTTATGCTTTTTGCAGGAAGGAAACAAGTATAACTGACCGTCACGTTAGGAAAGCGACCACTTGGGTTTATAAGGTCACCGTTCCGTCCCGGTATTGCTTGAAAGGTCAAGTCATACTTGGGTGCAGAGAATATATTTTTCGACATAATTCGCACGCCCATATCGGTAGAACGAACACCGTTATAAACAAAATAATTCATCCCAATACCACCTCCTTTCGTTTCATAAACGCTCCTGCCGTTTGCATAATTTCGTTTGTAAGTTCGGTTATATCCTCGTTTGTGTAGTTATTAAAAGTGCCAATGCTAAGCTGAAGCACAAAGCCGTTACCGCCCACACCACTTGAACCATCAAGGGTTGTGGATTTTACTGCGTTCACATCAATGGTTTCAGGCAAAGCCGTGGAAAGGTCTGCTGACAAGTCCCCAAATACGGAGTTCAAGTCCTTTGTCATATCGGTGGCAGACTTAATAGCCATACCTGCCGATTCGTCAATACCACCTGCCAAGCCTTCCATCATCATGTCACCAATCCACGCCATCTTACGTGACGGTGAATGGATACCGAAGAAATCACAAATACCGTCCCATAGGTCACCCGCCCAATTGGAAACCTTATCCCAGAGCCAGGTTGCAAGGCTTTGTATACCTTCCCACAACCCCATTACAAGGTTTTTACCGATATCCACAAACGAACCGATGCCTTTACCGAAAGCCTCGATAAGCGCCGATATGATTTGAGGTACGGCTTTTACAAGCTCAATGATGATGGTCGGAAGGTTTGTAATGAGTGCCATAAACAGCTCAACACCCGCCTGTATTAAAAGACCGATGTTATCAAGCAATGCGTTGATAATGCCATTTATGATTTCGGGTATTGCCTCAACGATGCCTATTATGATATCGGGCAAGGCTGCGACAATGGAAGTCAATAGCGTGATGCCTGCCTCTATAATTTGAGGAATAGCAGCAATCACCGCCGTAATAATACCTTCAATGATTTGAGGAATTGCCTCCACTATCGTCAAAATAATGGTCGGCAATGCATCAATGAGTGAGGTTAAAAGCTCTATGCCTGCCTCCACAATCATAGGAATTGCCGTCAAAACCGCGTCAATAATACTCGTAATGATTTGTGGAATAACCTCTACGATAGCCGCAATAATAACGGGCAACGCATCTACAAGTGATGTCAAGAGTTGAATGCCCGCATCTATAATTTGAGGTATCGCATCAATGATAAAATCAAGAATTGCTTGGATAAGTTCGGGCAGAGCCTCAATCAAAACGGGAATAGCATCAAGGATACCTTGAGCAAGACCCATAATAAGTTGAAGAGCCGCATCCAAAATCATAGGCAAATTCTTGATGAGCGTTGTGCATACCTCTACCACTACTTTCACGAGCGTGGGTATTAGTTTCGGTATAGATTTTGCTATGCCATTTGCAAGTGTTACGATTACTTCCGCCGCTACCTTTATGAGCAACGGCAACTGTGCTAGTATTCCGTCAACAAGTCCTAGGACAAGCTGCAATGCACCGTCTGCGATTTTCGGTAGCCCTGCTATAAGTCCGTTTAGGATTGAGAAGATAATTTGCGTTGCCGATTCCACGATAATAGGCAAATTGTCCACTATTGCTTGACCGAGAGAACCGACCACCGCACCTATCATTTCTAATAGTTCAGGCAGATATCCCATCACCATATCGAGTGCTTTTGGCAAAATATCGCTAATAACATCGGACATTGCGCCTATATCACCGTTGGCATTGAGAATTCCGTTTGTGAACTCACCAAGCAGGTCAACACCATCCGTTGCAAGGTCAGTAAGAATGGGGAGCAATATTGTGCCGAGTGCATTCTTGGCTGCCGTAGTTCCAACATTTAAGTATTGTATTTGGTCATCCAAGGCACCGTAGGCATTAAGCATATCGTCCCCGACAACATATCCCGCCTCTCTTGCTTGGTTGCCGAGTTCCTTCATTCGTTCAGCACCCGCCTCAATCAAAGGATTAAGTTCCTGTGCCGATTTACCGAGAATTTGCATACCCAAGGCATCACGCTCGGTTTCGTTTTCCAGCTTACCTAACGCATCGATAACCTCCCAATAAACGGTATCGCTATCACGAAGAGAACCGTCCGCATTAAGCACCTCAACACCGAGCTTTTCGTATGCCTCGGCAGATAGTTTCGTTCCGTCCTGCACGGCTTTCATACTCTTTATCTGCTTTGCCATTGATTTTGTCAGCGTTTCGGTGGAAACGTCCACAAGCTCGGCGGCATACATATACTCTTGGAGTTTGTCCGTTGCAATGCCCGTAACAGTTGATTCGGTTAAAACGGTGTCTGCATAAGCTGCACCCTCGGTGGTCATATCCACAAGAGCTTTACCCGCAGAAATAGCGGCGGCAGAAACGGCTGCGAAGGCGGCAGCAAGTGTGGCGGCTACGGCTTTACAAGTCGCACCAAGACCGTCAAACCTACCACCCGCGTCTTCGCTTTGTTTTCCTGCCTCTTCAACCTCGTCACCAAAATCGTCTGCCTCTTCTTCCGCCTCATCAAAGCCACGGGAGGCGCGGTCAAGAGCATCATTGTTTTGCCCCAGCTCACGCTGCATATTGTTAAGCTCGGCTTGGGCATTGTTTAATTGAATCTGCCAGGCTTGTGTTCTTTTATCGTTCTCACCAAAGGACTCGGCGGCATTAGCAAGTGCTTGTCTTAAAATCTCAATGCGTTGCTTTTGCGCCTCAATTTCCTTGGCAAGCACCTGGTTTCGTGCCGTTAAGCCTTCTACGGAGGTGTTATTTTTACCGAACTCGGACTCAACAAGGCGCATTTCAGAGCCAAGAACCTTGAAGGTTTGATTGATTTCCGCCAAGGCCTTTTTGAACTCTTTTTCACCGTCAAGTCCAATTTTTAAGCCAAAATTGTCAGCCATAGTTCACCTCCTTAAATCCCATACGGGATTATTTCGTCTATACTCCTTTTTACTTTCGGTTTTGTCATACCGTTAAATTGTTTATGGCATTCCCAAAGGTCAAGGAGCAGACCGAAAGGCATAAGCCACACCTCCGTTTGCGTTAGGTGGAGATGCGCCAAGCCGTAATATAAAAGTCGAGTAAATAACTCCTCGTCACTTACTCGACCTTCACGTTTTTTTCGGTAGCCTCGCTTTCAATATTACGCTTGGTGCCTTTATAAAGAGCCTCGGTAATTGCAGCCTTATAGGTTGCAAGGTCAAAAGGTGTAGTCAAAAGCTCTACCTTTTCCTCCGTCAAAAGCTCCTTGGGTTCGTCCTTATGCGTAAGATTGTAAATGAGAATGGACTGATTTGCGAGAATGGTAATAAGCCACACGATTTCACCAATCGCAAGCTCAAAGTTCTCACTCTTGAGGAGCTTATTGCCAAGGTTCTCAAGACCACCGTATCGTCCTGCGATTTCCTTTGTTGCCTTGGTGGTAAGAATAAGTGTGTATTCCTCGCCACCTACTGTAATAGTTGCTGTTCTTTCAGTACTCATTAGTTGCTACCTCCTGTGCCTGAAGTTGTATAAGTAGGCTCATAAACCTCTTTATACCAATTGCTAATCGTGGTTGCAGATGCACTTTCACCTTCGGTGACCTCTGCCTTCCAGGGATGTTTACCACGGGTGTCCGCCTTATTTCTACGAAGAACCGTACCTTCAATGGTAGGTGTCGAGAAGGTAATGCTATCACCCTTCGTTGCAAGGTTGGTAGCGGGAATACCGAACACAACCCTGTAAAGCCAAAAATAACGGTATTTGCCGTTAGACTTTTTAGCACGGAAACCAATAGCCACGGGAGAGCCACCGTCCTCGGCTGCGGAAATAATAACGTGGTTTTTATCAATAACCGCACCCGTAAGATCTGATGCTGCCGTAGCACCGATATCGTCAATGCCAAGGGAAAGCGTACCAGACTTGAACTCCTTTGCCACCTCTGCCGTACCATCGTCTGCGTAAAGCGTAGCCTCTGCAAGCTCTACCGACAGGTCTGCCGAGATTGCCTTTGCAAGCTGAATGGGAGTTGCATAGGTTTCCTCACCATTCGCCCCCTCGGTAATCTTTGCGTAATATAATTTATCAAGACCGATTGTTGCCATATTTTTTAATCCTCCAATTCATAGTTTTTTTCGATGTCTACCACATAATGATGGTAGCCTGTATCGGTTTCAAAGCCGATATATCTGCGGTCAGTAATTGTAAAATCATCACTCAAAAGTGCTTTTACAATGCTGTTTTTTAGTTTTTTGTAGTTGCCTTGCGTAAATATAGACAGCCGTGCGTCCTGCACCTCTGCATTTGGAGTATTATCCGCGTGCAAATGAAATGTATCCGTCATAGGCACTATCACGATATATTCGCTTGGCGCCTTGCCAGAAAAACTGCCCGTTTCAATAGGCGCACCTATATCCGCAAGCAAGGTATTAAGGTTTTCCAAAATCGTCATAGCTTTTTAATCTCCTCCTCAAGCGTTCGCACCATTGCCTCCTGACAGGGCTTTTTAGCCGCTTTCTTGGCGGGTGCAAGGAAAGGACGAGCAGTTTGCCCACTCCTACCGTATTCGAGAATGTTGGCGATTTTTGCGTTGCTGCCGCCGTCAGACCTTGGCTCGGCAAAACCTACTTTGATATTGCTATTGCCGTCCCGGTCTTGCTTTACGGAAGACAAGCCAAGCGAGGAAACAAGCTCACCCGTGGAACGGCTATCTTCCGCCTTGCCGACAACGGATTTCAGGTTATCCTTGATTTTATCAAGCATAATCTCACCACCCGCCTCAAGCACTTTTTCCGCAACGGCATCTGTTTGTTTGCCAAGACGAGAGAGCTTAAGCATAAATTCTTCGGGTAGTACTACTTGACATTTAGCCATTTTCACCCTCCACCTTCTTTGCCAGAACCTCAATATACATTCCTTTGCCTTTTACGTTCTCAACGGATGTAATCTCATACCTGCCACCCTCATTTACCAAAAAATCACCGATTTCAACGGTAAGGTCGGGAATATAGCGGAAACGGAAAAGGTCGGTTGCAACAGAGAAAGCTGCGAGATTTGCCCATTTTGTTGAGCCGTGCCTACCTTCTTGGTACACACGCAAGGATGCTAGAATAATATCACTCTCACTTACGAACCCCTCTTCGTCCTTGACCTTTTTCACACGAATTAGGTCTGCAAAGCCGTTCATATTTCCAAAGCTCATAATTACACCCTCCAATCTCTATCCAGGCGAAGTAGCATATTCACGGTATTCCACACCTGCTGACTTGCTTGAATGTTATCCGCAAAGAAACCGCCCGTCGAGCCATCTCTACTTTCATAAAAATGACTCGCAAGCATAATAACTGCCTGTTCGGTGGTCGGTCTCATAGGGTTATCGTAGTAAAAGCCTTCGTCTAGGTGTTGATAACTCTCCGCATAGGAAATGGCGGCAATGATAAAACTCTTTAACAGCTCATCATCTGCGTTATGCGTAAGAATTAGGTTTCTTTTGACCTTCTGTAGTATTTCAAACATTACCGCCACCTGCCTTATTAAGTACTAGACTTCTGCTTAAGAACCTTGATTGCCTCGGGAAGAACGAGCTTGCCGTCCACTCTCTGCGATGCAACAAAGCCAATCTGACCCGTCTTTGCGTAAAGCTCGTTAAGACGCTTGAAGGAACGACCCTGTCTATCTGCAATCCAGTAATACTTGAAATCACCGAATGCTACGGTCTTTGCCCCGGCTGCGATTTCAGGCATATAAACGGAAGTATACACGGGTCTGCCAAGAATGGTATTAGGCTTATCCGCAGTAAGACCGGGCTGCCACAAATAGTTGCCGTTGCTATCCTTGAGCTTACGAATAGCCTTGACGGTAGAATCGTTAAGAACCCATACCGCCTTCTTACGGTAAGGAGCCTTGAGAGAGTGGTAAAGGTCAAGCAGCTCGTCAGCAGTAATAGCCGTAGCACTAGCGGCAGTAAGACCTACCTCTGCGCCACCGTTTTCTGCGAGAATACCGAGAGGCTTGCCGTTGCCATCACCGTTGAAGAAGGACTCCTCTTCACGTGCGCCGATTCTGCGTGCGAATTCCTTGGAAATGTAGGTGTCAAGGTCGAACACGCTATCACGGAGCAATTCCTCGGAAACCTTAATGGTAGTACCGAGCTTGTGTGCGCCAATGGTAATCTGAGAGAAATTGTCATCGCTATCTTCGTAGGGACCTTCCTCGTCAATCCAGTTGGCCGTACCCTTAGATGCGACAACAGGAATTTTTCTTTCACCACTTGCCGTATTGATGGTGTGTGCGAGAGTACGGAAGATGTTTTCCTCTTCAAGAGCCTCAACAAGGGTCTTTTCGTACTCGTCGGGAACAAGGTAGCCACCCTCGGCATCGTCACCTACCTGGAGTGCGTTCAATACTTGAGGCATAGGAGCCTTGGAACGCATAGCATTCCAGAAGTTCTTTTTGTACTCATCGGTGGCACGGACACCCTTAACCTTAGTGTCCTCGTCCTTCATAGGCATAGGCTTGCCAGTAAGAGGTGCGGAGGTAGGCTTTTTCATTTCGTTTTCCATCTCCTCACGTCTCTGCATACGCTGAATTTCGGTGGTAAGGTTCTTAAACTTTGCCTCCATTTCTGCGTAAGCGGCATCATCTTCCTTGGAAAGAGTGCCGTGTTCGTTCTTATGGGTATCCAGGAAACCATCCATCGTATCCAAAAGGGTCTTGCGTTTTGCAATCATTTCGTTAATAGTCATAATTTTATCCTCCTTAAATGACTTCTTTGATTTTTTTGATTTCGCTTTTCAGCTCTGGAACGGAACGCCCCTCTTCTTTTTTAGGCATTCGCTTTGCAATTTTGTTGTAAAGTGCGTTGTTGCACTCATGGCGGGAATACGCAAATGCCACCACAGGGGTTTGTGCCTTTGTGTCTTCTAAAAGACCGTCACAGAACCCTAGCTCAATGGCCTTGTTTGCGTTCATCCAAGTTTCCGCATCCATAAGGTGTGAAAGCTTGGTGCGGGACTGACCCGTCTTGATTTCATAAGCATTGATAATGGATTCCTTGACCTCACCGAGCATTTCAATAGCCTTTTGCATATCTTCGTGGTCACCGAAAGCCATTGTCATAGGATTGTGAAT
>JAFTLM010000405.1 GCA_017455945.1 Clostridia bacterium
CGGTGGCGAAAGCCTTCGGCGTACACGTAATATGATTGGTGCGAACACATCTGTCGCAATACGAAATACCTCGGCTTAACACCGAGGTTTTTCTTGTAACTGTTTCGTGAGGGCGGATGGGGTGGCGGTCCCCAGCCGCCTGCGGTAGTACGCTCCGACAGCAATCTAAAGCTCCCAACCATCAGCCCAACAAACTCGTCGGTGTTCAGCCGACGAGTGAACGGCAACGCACAAAACAATCAAAAAACTTTCATTAGGAAGGTTTTTTGCGGAGCTTTTTTGCAAAAAAGCGACCCGTTCCCCCTTTTCTCCCAGGCGGGTAAACTATAATTTATCTTTCCAAATAAAATTCAACGCACGCGTCAGACCTTTTCACAGATTTCTTTGACAAAAGTCTTGGAACACAGCCTTTTGTCATATTATTTTATGACATTTTGAATATTTTTCAAAAAAACATCATATTTTTTCAAAAAACTCTTGACAAAGTCAAAAATATGTGTTATAATATGCCCGTAACATCCGATGAGGGTGCGTTCACGCACCCCCCCAATCTTAACAAAACAAAGGAGAACTGTTATGTCAACTCAATTTTACGCACTGAACAATCCCGCCCCCTGCTCTTGGGCTCCCGAGGCAATTTCTGAAGAAATCCGAGGAATTATAAACATATTGCAGGAGCAGAACAAACCCGATTTTCTGTTTATTTCGGGAAAGCTGGAGGCATATCTGACAGCCTATGAGAGCACTCACAGTCCGGCGATTCTCAAGAGCATCATCACCACTCTTCTTGAGCTTATCAACGACCGCGACATTCTGGAAGACCTCCTTATGAATCTGACATCAATAATCAGAGCTTTTTTTGAAAACGGCAACAACAATACACCCGATCCCTCTCTTTTGGTAGACAAGGCTCCCAACTACATTTCTTTCACCGCACGCCCCTCGCAGACTCCCAACAGCACTTTTTACTTAGGCGACCTGTTGATCGCCTTTGAAGACAAACTCCGCAGCGATTCCGAAAAGAAGGGCAACTACAATCCCTCCACCGTTAAAATTTACTCGTCATGTGTCAGAAAAGAACTTCTTGAGAAAAACGAGGACGACTCTTTAAGAGGCACTCTCTCTGCCGACTCAATCGGCTTGTTGAGAAACGCCATTAACTCCGCAGTTGCAAGGCTTAAAGCCGAAGATGAAGAAAAGGGCACCAGACGCAACAAGAACGAAATCGCCGCATTAAACAGGCTCTACAAGTGCCTTGACGAGCTTATACAGTCCGTTTTACAAAAGTAATTAAGTAAATTTACAGGAGCAACGCCATGACAACAACCGATTTCATCAAAGCCTACGAAGCATTTGTTCTTGACGGAAGACTTTCGAAGTTCTCCGCCGAGCAGTACAAGAGTTACCTCAAAAACACCTGCAAGAAGCTCCCCGGTATATCAACTCACTTGGATATGATCTCCGCAAGCGGCGATGCCGACGAGCAGGCGGTATACGCCGAACAAATCAACGCCGCACTTACAAGCGCCCTGAAGGACGACTCGTTCCCCCTTAAGAAAAAAACTCTCCGCAACTACAAAAGCGCGGCGGCTATGCTGGTTGCCTTCCTCGCGGAGCTTGACTCGGAGAAAAAGAAATCGAAAATAACCGTCTCCCTTACGGGTGCCAGCGAATACACACGAAACGACATTAGAAAAATCTTTCTCGCCAGGGTCCGTACCCAGGACAGAATGAGCTACTCCTACGGAGTGTTTGCGGCACGCGTTCTCAGCAGAATAGCCACCGCACGCAAGGTAAAGCTCTTCGGCAAGATGATTGACAACGTAAAGTTTCTCATCTCATCTGACGGAAACAATTTTATCAGACTTAAAAAGGTAGACAGCCTTATCATCGCCGCAGACAAGCACGCCTACATCACGTCGGGCGGGCAGACGTATCCCGTATACACCCAGGTTGTTAAGGACGGCAAAAGCACCGGGTACGAAATAGCAACGGTTAAAAGTATGCGTGACCTCAGCCTTGACCACGATTCCCCCCTTTATTACGCATTGGAGACGGCACTTCCCGCAATGCCCGAATACGGAAAGCTCTCGGCGTCCTTTAAGAGCTTCAAGGACGCAAATGGCAAAATGACCGCCGCCCACCTTTCCACACAGTATTTTGAAAAAGTATTCCCTGCCCTGAAGCTGTGCGAAAGTACAATTCTTAAGGAAACGGGAGCTTTTCTGGACGGCACGCAGATGACCGTTATGCTTAAATCCTATAACTCCTCCAAGAACAAAAACAACCCCTGATTTACAGAGAATCCGCACATTGAGAAAGAAAAAATATGAACGAAAACAATGTGAAAGATTTTGAAATGGAAGAAGATCCTTTTGCGAGTGTGCCTGCTTTTGACCCTGTGCTTGGGTTGGGGGATGAGGAAATTTATGATCTTGTCCTATCGGCAAGGAATATTTCAGAGCTTGAGGGCAGGACGGATATCGGTGCTGATGATTGGATTCATGTGTCGTTTCACTTTGATTCGGAGAAAAAACACGAAAAAGCCGCGCTATGCTTTACTAAGGCGGCGGAGCTTGGCGACAATTTGACGAAGACACTACCGAGACCTCCGATAACGATTATTTGCCGTTCTGAAAAAGCGGCAACGCCATGCCGATAAGAAGAAAGTGATATGAAAGAAAGATTTATTTCGGTATTTGAAGAAATCCTCGCCGTCAATATTGACGGCGAGGTGAAAAACCTGCTTGTTGAAGGCGGTGAAGCCTCGCTTGACGACGCTTTGTACGCTCTTCGCAAATGGGCTTTGGACAAGAATTTTTACCTTACTGAGCTTGATGAGGCGGATGACGGTTGGATTTCCGAAATTCAGTCAAGGGTGCTTTTTGACAAGCTTAATCGCCCCAATTCCCTGCTCCTTGTAAAAAACTACGCCACGGAAAACTGGGTTCCGCACGAAAACAATCCGCACAATTTCTTTTGCGACTTGTCACTTAACCGTCATTACGCCTGCGGAAACGATTTCGTGCCGTCGGACGACCTGCCCAATCTGCTTTTTGTGGTGGCTCTCAACGGCAAAGGCAAAAAATACTGGACACACAAAGAAAAAAACAGCTTTGCAACCCTGATTGTATAACGCCGACATTATTAAGGCAATAGTAAAAGCATTGTTATGCAAGCTGACCTGTGGTTATCACCATGGCGAAAGATCGGAATTTATTATGGTTTATTGTGCCGATACTTATGTTTTGGATGCAAAAACTTTTGATATCACTCCTATCATAAAAAAATCATCTAAATAAAGAAAAATCTGTTGACACATTTTGTGTTATAATATGAAAGGAATTTTAGAATGCCAAATTATCAGCTTTTTTTAGACAACCCAAACACATATAACAATATCAAGAATTGCATAGGTAAGGTTTTTAATGACATTGGAAAAACTATTAATCTTGATCAAATGAATTTTGAGTATCAACCAATGGGGCATGACACACCAAAATTCAATAATGGCAATATGTACATATATTCCTTTTGGTTCGATGGAGAAAATGTCCCGTTAAAAATTGGCAAGGCAGGTTCTAAATCTAAAGCAAGGTATACCAGCCAACATTACAATAAAAATAGCACCAAAAGTTGTTTGGCGAAAAGTATTGCGGCAGATACGGCATTTTGTAACAAACACAATATCAATACCGATACTGATGCTTTGAAAAAATGGATTCACGCTAACTGTCATCGTCTGAACATAATAATGCCGTATGATCCAAGTAGTGGGTATGATATGTTTACATTGGAACTTATTGAAGCAATCTTGCACAATATCTATCAACCAAAATACGAGGGCTGATTTTCATAGCAAGAAATAAAAAATCAAGTATAAATCTCCTTGTTTTGCAGATACTAACAGTACAAATCTGTAAAACAAGGAGATTTTTATATATGAAAGCAACAGGAATTGTCAGAAGAATCGACGACCTGGGGCGTGTGGTTATTCCAAAAGAAATCAGAAGAACCATGCGCATCCGCGAGGGCGACCCGCTGGAAATTTACACCGACCGCGAGGGTGAGGTCATTTTTAAGAAATACTCGCCCATTGGCGAGCTTACGGGATTTGCGGCACAGTATGCCGAAACCCTGCACAAGACCTGCTCTATGGCGGTCATTATTACCGACAGAGATGCTGTCATTGCCTGCTCGGGCGTGCCCAAGAAGGAATACGCCGACAAGCATTTGTCAAGCGAAATTGAGGCTATTATAGAGCGTCGAGCCCTTTATCTCTGGGCTGAGGGCGAGGAAAAGCTCCCCATAACCCTTGACGGAAGCTCGCATTTTATAAGCTGTGCTATGCCCATACTCAGCGAGGGCGATATCGTAGGGTGCGTAGCATCGGTTGCCGAAATGTCACTTGACAACCCTCATGCCGCACTCGGCGGCGACATTGAGGGCAAGCTAATAATGACCGCCGCAGGCTTCCTGGGCAAACAGCTTGAGTCCTGAATCAAACACCCAAAAACCGATGTCTGACAGCATCGGTTTTTTTTGAGAGAAAAATAAATTATAGTTTAGCGGCGAGGGATGTGTTCGCACCGCACCCATAAGAGCCCCCACGCCAGTGGGTGCGAGTCAAGGCTGCATAAGCCTTGTCGCTCACCGCAGTGAGCGAAACTCCCCAAACGGCGTTTTTCTTTTTGC
>JAFTLM010000406.1 GCA_017455945.1 Clostridia bacterium
ACAAAAAGAAAAAGTTCGCAAAAAGAAAAATGCCGTTTGGGGAGTTTCGCTCACTGCGGTGAGCGACAAGGCTTGTGCAGCCTTGACTCGCACCCACTGGCGTGGGGGCTCTTATGGGTGCGGTGCGAACACACCCCTCGCACTCCGAAAAATGTCGGCTCGACACCTCCATTTTTCTTGTAACTGTTTCGTGAGGGGCGGCAGGGCAAGTGGTCCCTGACGCCCTGCGGTAGTACGTTCCGACAGCAATCTAAAGCTCCCAATCATTAGCCCAACAAACTCGTCGGTGTTTAGCCGACGAGTGAACAGCAACGCACAAAACAATCAAAAAATTTTCATTAGGAAAGTTTTTTGCGGAGCTTTTTTTGCAAAAAAGCGACCCGTTCCCTCCGTTCCCCCGTTCTCTCCGCCAAAATGTTTTTACTTTCCCTTGACATTGTGTTTTGGATATGGTATCATTTATGCGTACATCATCTTGCAAAGGAGAGAGTTTATGAAAAAATATCTTGAGGATTTCTGCGCCGAATTTGACTATCCGCAGGGGGCGTGCGAAGCACTTGCAGGTGCCTACGACACCATATTTGCCAATGAAAAGGCGGCGGCAACTTTTTCTCAGATACTTGAGGACTATGACAAGACGCGCCTGCTCGACTTTCACAATATCAAGGAACAGCTTAACGAGGCGGCAGAGCTGACGGGGGTTCACGAGTACACCGTAAAGCTGCTTATACATATTTTGCTGTCAAAAACACTCCGCAAGTATTACGCGGAGAAGGGGCTTGACGACTCCCTTTGGTTCGGAGCTATGTCCGACCTGAAATGGAAGCTTATCGAATGCCACATTGTAAAGGACGTCTGGGGCACCTTTGTTGCCGACTGGAACTGGTTTTCCCGTTGGTACGAGCTTACCAGATTTGCCATTGGAAGGCTCCAGTTTGAAACTATAAAATTCAACCGCGAGTACGAAAAGGACGGCAAAAAGCTGACGAAGGACTCAAAGGTTATAAATATTCACATTCCGAGAACCGGCACGCCTCTTAATCACGACGAGGTGCTGGCTTCTTATGCGGCGGCAAAGGAGTTCTACAAGGAAGAGTTCAAGGACGAGCCGATGGCGTTTTTCTGTTCTTCCTGGCTGCTTTTCCCCGAACACGAAAAAATCCTGCACGAGAAGTCCAATATCCGCAAGTTTATGTCCGACTTTGATATTTTTGCGTGCCATTATTATCCCGATGTTGACAAAAGTGCACTTTGGAGAGCGTTTGACTGCCCCGAGACTACGCCCATAGCGGAACTGCCCGAGGACAGCTTTCTCAAGAGGGCGTACAAGAAATATTTGCTGGAGGGCGGAAAGCTTGGATACGGTGCGGGTGTGTTCTTTGCCTGAAAACAAGAAAATTTTCGGTAACTATTGACAAAAGGAGTGCCGTATTGTAAAATAATAGTGTATATCTCCCAAAAAAGGAGGGAAGTTATGAGATTGATGAGAAAAATTTCGGCTTTGGCACTTGTTGCTGTGTTTGTTCTTGCGTTTTTTGTTGCCTGCAACGGCGAGAAAAAGAACGCTGAAAATAAAGAGCCAAAGGCTCCCGCGTATACCGAGGGTTTGGTTTTTGTAGCCGATTCCGAGGGGTGCTTTGTGTCGGGCTACACAGGTGATACCGCCGACGTGGTTATTCCCGACGAGTACGGCGGATATAAGGTGGTCAGAATTGACGGCTCGGCGTTTGCGGGCAAGAATCACATAACCTCCGTAACCCTGGGAGACAACGTGAAGAAGGTTGGCGCGGCGGCGTTTGCGGGCTGTGAAAACCTTAAGACGGTTGATTTGGGTGCTTCGCTTGAAGAGCTTGGAAGTGCGGCGTTTTTTGGCTGTTCGGCACTTGAGGAGGTCACTCTTTCGGCAGGTGTGAAGACTATAGGCATAGACTGCTTCGCGGGCTGTGAGGGGCTTGAAAAGATAATTTATTCGGGCAATCAGTCGCTGTGGAGCCACGTGCGTTTGGGTGCCAACAACGAATTTATAGAGGAAAAGCTGTCGCTTTCGGACGGAGGCAACTTTGTAAAGATAATCGCTCAGGGTGAGTGCAATGCCAACATTACCTGGCGTGTAGGCAATGACGGAGTACTTATCGTAACCGGAGAGGGGCACATTCCCGATTACACCTTTGATAAGATTCCGTGGAGAGAGTATAATCAGCAGATTCTGGGAATTGTGGTTGAGGATGGTATAGACGTTATAGGAAAGAACGCCTTTTTGGGCTGTATCAACGCACGCACCGCATCGATTGCGGAGTCGGTAAGGCTTATAGACAACGCGGCGTTTTCCAGATGTTCTTCGCTTGAGGAGATAGTTCTTCCGAGCAGACTCAGACGTCTTGGCGACGACGTGTTCTTGGGTTGTGAGGGGCTGAAGGTTGTTGCGATACCCGACAGCGTAACCGCAATGGGTTCGGGGGTGTTTATGGATTGTACGGCACTTGAGAGCGTAAAGCTTTCCTCGGCGATAACCGAAGTCGGACGCTGGAGCTTTGCCAACTGTCCGTCGCTTAAGGAGATTGATTTGTCGGGTGTTACCGTTGTGGGTTCCAACGCGTTTTTCAGGTGCGAGGGGCTTAACAAGGTGATTTTCTCCGGCGCAACGGCTGAGATAGGCGACAACGCGTTTTTGGGTTGCCCGAGATTTACCAAGGTCGGAACTATACCCGCTACCGCCGTTATAGGAACCGGTAACAACGGCTTGAGATGATTTTATTCGTGCAAATTATTTGCAAAAAGAAAACCGATGTTTTAAAAACATCGGTTTTCTTATTGAGGGAGATAAATTATAGTTTGGCGGCGAGGGGTGTGTTCGCACTCGCCAAGTCCAGAAAGGTTTTTGCGGAGCTTTTTGCAAAAAGCGACCTCTTGTGCCCGCAGGCACTCGGCGTTTTCTTTGTGAGCTTTCTTTTGCGCCTTTTGTGTCAAAAGAAAGCGGAG
>JAFTLM010000407.1 GCA_017455945.1 Clostridia bacterium
AAATAACGTTTTTGTAAATAGCAAATTTGATTTTATTTGCCAATATGATAAAAAGCCGAGCATTCGCTCGGCTTTTTATTTTGGTTATACCACTGAAGACTAATTGCTTCTCGTTTTATCAGAGTCGAAGAAGCCGATAAGCTTATAGCAGTTTTTATTTACGACACGCATTGCATCGGTAAGCTCGGTATACTCAACGTAATCGTTATCGTAAATACCCTTATTGGAGTTTCTGTTAGAAAGGTCGGTTTTGAGGTTATCGGGGTCGTTATCCCACATTTTGAACCAGTCAAAGCCTGCACAACCCTTACACTCCATAAGCTTAAGCGTATAGTTGTGATAGAAATAACCTCTGTCCTTCTGGGTTCTTACGGTAAAGCCCGCTCCCGACTCATTGGTAAGTCTGGGATCCTTTTTCTGCACGTCCATTCCCTTTGCATACCACTCGGTAATGATAAATGGCGTTCCGGACCACTTTTGAATATTTTGCATAAGCTCACTGTCGGGTGCCCAAGCTCCGTAATAATTAAGACTTATTACGTCACACCACTTGCCCGCCACACGCTGAACGTATTCATCGCGATAGCAACCGGGCAAAAATCTGCTTCCCATAAACATATGATTAGGAGCATATTTTTTCACTGCCGAAGCCACTACTCTGAAATATCTGTTATATACCATAGCTCGGAAAAGCTTTCGGTATTCGTCTGTAACGTCACAAATATCCACGTTTTCCTTGCCCGTAACGGTGCGGAGGAAGGTCCACGCAACGGCATAAGAATAAGCAAACCAGGGGTTCTCTATATCCGCCATAAGGTAAGAGTCAAGAAGTTTAAGCTCGGAGTGAAGCTCGTTATCGCTCATCCAGCCATAAACGAAAGAATTATCGGCATACGGTGTAACTATTGCCTTTGCTCTTCTATCGGCAAATTCCGCAAAAGCGGGGTCGAACATCGGCATTACGCCGCCTACGAAAGTTGTGCTTCCGCCCTTTGAATTGTTCATACCGTTCTCTCTGGCATAAACCGAAACAAAGCCAACTATATGGCAAAGAGCCATAGGCTCTTTGACCTTTGAAAGTGCATCTATAGCACTCCAACCGCCGAGAGCATTAAAGCCAAGATCATTTTTCAGGTGATCGGTTTCAAGCTCTGCCCACTTTTCTTTTGTACCGCACTTATTCATAACGGCTGTATTCTGTCTTCCCTCTCCTCCGGGAGAAAGGCTTACCATGGCACGTCGGAAGAAGGGATTTCCCTTGGGGGTTACAGTCCAAAGTCTACCGTCCTTTTCTTCAACGTGGAACCAACCTGTAGCGTTGAACTTTTTATCGCAGATATATCCGCCGTATTCGTCAAGCTTTATATCTCCGTCTTTCACGGGAGTGTATCCGATTATACTGTCCAACGTTCTGGTTCTCATCTCGGTATACGGCTTCTTAGGTGTTCGTGTAACGTCTACGGTTTTGTTGTATTCCTCGTCTTTTTCATAAACGTACTCAGCAGGAGCGTCACCTTTTCCGAGAATCTCTTCCCAATCCGCACACCATTCTTTAACCATCTCCGCAGCATATGACCAAACGGTTTCTGTACTGTCATTTGACGCAATATCCGTTGTAAATCCGCTTTCGGTGTAGGAGGCAATAAGTGCGGGACCGTCTGCTCCCTCGTTTTTGCTTGAAGCAAACTTAACGTGGAATGGCTCGTTATCATCGCCCGAAAGCATCAAAGAAACAATATTCTGCCCTGCCTTGATTTTTCTTTTCACAAGATTACTTATATCTATGTAATTAAAGCTTCGTCCCACGTTTGCCGTGGCAACAAGCTCGCCCTTGGCAGGCACTGTATTAAAGGTAACTGTACGTTCATTCCAGGCATTTTCGTCAACCTCATAGACGTTCATAACGGCACATCCGTTGGGGTCCTGGCTACCGACACCAAAAAGACGAAGGGAAAACTTTTTGATAGGCTCATCACAGACAGACGACACGTCAAACTTCAGCAGAACCTTACGGTGAAGCTTTCCGTTTTTGGGATCAGCCTTAAAGTGAAGAATGTCCGAATCGCAAAAGTTTTTGTCTCTCAGAGCATTGGCTCCGCTTTCATCGTCGCCGTCGATTACGTAAGTATCTTCGACAGACTTGAGAAAAAGAGGCTTTTTACTGTTTTCGTCATTAGCTTTTACAGGCAAAATCTGATATTTTTTCATAATACAGCTCCTTTA
>JAFTLM010000408.1 GCA_017455945.1 Clostridia bacterium
CACCCACTGGCGTGGGGGCTCTTATGGGTGCGGTGCGAACACACCCCTCGCCGCCAAATTATAATTTATCACACAACCATCAAGGATTAACAAAACACAAACATTTCGCAAAAAAATCGAAAACAAACGGCAATTATAATAAAACTGTAAAATCAAAAAGCACGAGGTAATCAGATATGAACAGAAACGATCAACAGTTTATCGCACAGAAAATCCGCACACAGTACGTAGAAAAACAGCCCTCCGAGCTTGACGAGCTACGCAAGCTTGACGCAAAGGTGAAAAAGCCTGCAAACATATTCGCCTACACCTTCGGAAGCATCGGCGCCATCGTTATGGGAGCGGGAATGAGTCTTGTAATGACCGACATCGGAGCAATGATAGGTCTGGCAAGCACTATGATTCCGGGCATCGCAATCGGCGTTGCGGGAATGGCGATGGCTCTTGTAAATTATCCTATATACAAGGCTATTCTCGGCAGCCGAAAGAAGAAATACGGTGCCGAAATTCTCAAGCTCAGCGAAAAAATTATGAACAAATAAAAGGAGATTAAACAAAATGGGAATCAAGGAATTTTTCAAGAAGGCATTTTCCGATATGAAGGCGAGTGCAAAAGCACAGCACGAAGTCGACAAGGCGGAATTTGAGGCGGCAAAGGCAGAAGCCAGAGCGAATTTTGAAGAAAACAGAGGTCACAACACCTACGCAAGGGCAAAAGCCGATGCGAAAAAGCACTGGGACGACGCTCATATGAGCCCCTCCGAGAGAGCCGCGAAGGATCAGGAGGAACGCGACGCAAGAATTTCGGAAGCCAACGCGAGAACCGAAGCGGCAAACGCCCGTTACGAGGCGGCAAAAAAGAAATAAGAACCTAAAGCAAAAGATTTTTGGGAAGGGTTACGGTTACAGCGGTTTTGTTGAACCAAAACCGTCGTCTGTAGGGGAGGCGTCTCGCCTCCCGTAAAAATCAGAAACGGCAGGTCACAAAAAACCACCGGTCAGACCGGTGGTTTTAGCACATTTACAAAGGAAAGGAAAAAGCTATGAACGCTATTGAAATCAGAAATCTATCAAAGAGCTTTCGCGGAATGTACGCGGTAGACCGCCTGAATATGACGGTGCCGCAGGGGGCTATCTACGGATTTATCGGCGAAAACGGCTCGGGTAAGTCCACCACAGAAAAGCTTATATGCGGTCACCTGGTTCCCGACGAAGGCGAGATCAGGCTCTTCGGCAAAGACTACACGGACCCCGGCGTGAGAGTAAGAGTGGGAGCCCTTATTGAAAACGCGGGCTGTTTTCCCGGCTCGTCGGTGTACAGAAACCTTATGATGCAATGTATCAATCTGGGCATCGAAAACGCCGACGAAGAAATTCGCCGAGTGCTTGAAATCGTCCGTATGGAAGATAACGCAAATCTCAAATTCAAGAGTTGCTCGCTCGGTATGAAACAGCGAATAGGCATCGCTATGGCTCTTCTCGGAGACCCTGCTCTCCTCATTCTCGACGAGCCCATCAACGGCCTTGACACCGACGGTATGCGAATTATGAGAGAAATTCTCGTTGATATCACGAAAAAATACGGATGCACCGTTCTCATCTCCTCCCACATTCTCGGCGAGCTTGAAAAAATTGCAACCCACTACGGAATTATCCGCCAAGGCAGAATGATTATGGAGCTTTCCGCAGAAGAAATGGACTCGCGGGCACAGGTATTCACATCGCTTAAAACCGCGGATATGAAGGCTGCCTTCTCAATACTCTCCAAAGAATACTCCGACGTGCGTAATGAGGAGGGCTATATCCGCATTTACGACTCGGACGACACCGCGGGCGTGGTTGACCTGCTGATGAAAAACGGTCACGCCGTAAGCGAAATCTCCAAAAACAAAATAGGTCTTGAAGAATACTACGTTGAATTGATGTCAAAGAAGGAGGCTGAATGAAATGACGAACACAAGAGAACTCAAATTTGAATCGCCTACCTTCGTCCAAAGACTCAAAGGTATGCTGGGCGTGGACTTCTACAGACTTTTCCACACTCCTCTCTTTTACATCTTCCTCGCCATTGCGGCTATAATTCCCGCTATGGTGTCGGCTATGACTATGATGCCCGACCAAAACGGAAACACTATGGAGCCTCTGTACTCCAACGTGTGGCAGATAATTGCCTCCTCCAAGACGCTTTACGTCATCGAAAACATCGCCGACTACGCCAATATGAATATGGTGTTCATCTTCGGCGGAATTATGGTATCTGTCTTTATCGGACACGACTACAAGTCGGGATACGTCAAACAGCTATTCACCACACACGCCAAAAAGCAGGACTATATGATTTCCAAAAGCCTTGTCTGTGCCTTCGCTATGGCGTGTATGTGCGTCACTTACCTCATCGGCGGTACAGTGGGAGGCTTGTTTGTGGGCTACGAAACCTCGGTAAACGTGGGCTCACTGCTCATAGCAATTTTCGGCAAAATCATTATGTCGCTTGGCTGGGCAAGTCTTTATACCTTCCTCAACATAATCTTCAGAAGATATTTCGGAGTATCCATCGCCTCATCATTCTTCTTCGGCACCGGCATTCTCATCATCGGAGTGGCGGCAATC
>JAFTLM010000409.1 GCA_017455945.1 Clostridia bacterium
GCTGCACAAGCCTTGTCGCTCACCGCAGTGAGCGAAACTTCCCAAACGGCATTTTTCTTTTTGCGAACTTTTTCTTTTTGTGCCTTTTATGGCAAAAAGAAAAAGTGGACTAACGGCTTGGATAGCTTTATTTCTGTAGGTTTACAGCGGGTTTGTTAGGCATAATTCGAAACTCCGCTTTTCTTTGACACAAAAGGCGCAAAGAAAAGCTCCCAAAAGAAACGCCGAGTGCCTGCGGGCACAACTGGTTGCGTAGCAACCTTGTGAGCGAAGCGGGAGGTCGCTTTTTTGCAAAAAGCTCCGCAAAAACCTTTCTGGACTTGGCGAGTGCGAACACACCCCTCGCCGCCAAACTATAATTTACCTTTTATTCCCCACCCCCGAAAGGAAACCACATGAGCATAATTTCCGACGTAATAAGAACCGACAAGGAATACCGCGAGCTGCTGCAATGCACCAAGCTCGCCTTTTCTGCTGTCAAGCCTCTGCGTATCGCCGCGGGCGGTCTTTGCGACGGTGCCGCCGATGCGGCGGTCATCTCGCTTATTGAGGACCTGAAAAAAGAGGGACACAAAACCGCTCTCATCATCTGCCCGGAGGAAAAAGAGTGCGTCCGAACCCGCGACACCCTTGAGCGTTTCGGCTTGAACGCCGCCTTTTACAGCTCACGAGACCTGAACCTTTACAATATAACCGCCTCTCACGACTACGAGCACGAGAGGCTTCGTGTGCTTTTCGGGCTTGCCTCCGGGCTGCTTGACGCGGTGGTCACCACCCCCGATGCGGCTCTGGGCTTCACTATCCCCCCCGAAGTGCTTTGCGACTACACCTTCAAAATAGATTTCGAAACCGAGATGGACATTGACACCGTAGCGCTCAAGCTTGTAAGAGCAGGCTACGCAAGGGTCGATATGGTTGACACCCCCGGTCAGTTTGCACTCAGAGGCGGAATTATCGACATCGTCCCGCCCTACTGCAAAACGAAGGGCAAGCTCCCCTCGGGAACCCACCCCTTCAGAATAGAGCTCTTCGGCGACGAGGTGGACAGAATTGCCGCCTTTGACCCCGAAACGCAACGCTTTGTGGCAAACGTGGACTCCATAGAGTTCCCTCCCGCAAAGGAAGTCATCCTGACCCCCGAAAAGCTTGGCGAGATAAGCCTTGCCATAGCCACACACTTCAAACGCTCAAAAAACGCCGACGCGCAAAACGAAATGGGCAGCGAGCTTGCCGCCATCAAAACCGCGCTTGAAAACGGCGAGACCTACGTAAAATTCGCCGACAAATATCTGTCTTTAGTGTACCCGGAAAAGGTCAGCCTGCTTGACTATTTTGACAAGCGTTCGCTTGTGGTTCTCCGCTCTGCCAACGCCATTTCCGAACGCATTTCGGGCTTTGAATGGCAGACAAATCAGCTTGTCAAGGACCTGCTTGAGGGCGGAACCATAGCCGCAAAATACACCGAATACGCCAAGACCGCCTCGGAGCTTGAGCATTTCCTCACCGAAAACGTCACGCTCCACCTTGATTCGCTTCTGGGCGGACTTTCGGGAATGAGGCTTGGCGGAATGTTCAGCTTCCGCACCAAGCACGTTGTCACCTACGCCGACAAATACGAGCTTCTTATGGAGGACCTGGGAGACTACATCAAAAACGGCTTCCGCACCGTTCTTATCGCGGAAAACGAAACGGCGGCAAAAAATCTGGCGGGACTTTTGCGCGACAGAGGAATTTCGGCGGCAGCCGAAGTAGAACAGGGTGATTTCACCACCGAGACGCTTGCCGTGGGAACAGTTCTTGTAAAATGGCGTGAATATCTCCGAGGCTTTGAAATGACAGCCTCGAAATTTGCTGTGCTTACCACCAACCCCGACACGAAAAGCGGAAATCTGGCACTCAGCAACCGCCTGAAAAGCCGTTCCTCACGCAAGAAAAAGACGCGTTCCATAATGACCGCCGACGAGCTGGAGGTGGGCGATTACGTAGTACACGACGCCTACGGAATAGGCATCTACAAAGGTATTGAAAACCTCACAATCGGCGGGGTTTCGTGAGACTACATCAGCATCCAGTACGCGGGAAGCGACAAGCTTTTCCTGCCCACCGAAAAGCTGGATATGGTATCAAAATACATCGGTGCCCGCAGTGAGGACGGCATTGTAAAGCTGTCCAAATTCAGCGGCGGCGATTGGAACCGAGCCAAAACCAAAGCCAAGGCGGCGGTAAAGGACATCGCCAAGGACCTTATCAAGCTCTACGCCGAGCGTATGAGACGCGAGGGCTTCGCCTTCCCCGAGGACGACGACCTTCAGCTTGATTTTGACAACGCCTTCCTCTACGACGAGACCTCGGCACAGCTTGACGCCATCGAGGACATCAAGGAAGACATGATGAAGCCCACACCTATGGACAGACTTCTCTGCGGAGACGTGGGCTACGGCAAGACCGAGGTGGCTTTCAGAGCCGCCTACAAAGCGGTGCTTGGCGGAAAACAGGTGGCAATTCTCGTACCCACCACCATTTTAGCAATGCAACACTACCAGACGGCAATGAGCCGTATGCGCGGCTTCGGCGTGGAGATAGATATGGTTTCACGCTTCCGCACACCAAAAGAAATCGCACACTCACTCCGCAAGCTGGCACGCGGAGAAACCGACATTATCATCGGTACTCACCGCCTTATCTCCAAGGACGTGGAGTTCAAGGACCTGGGCTTGCTTATCGTGGACGAGGAACAGCGTTTTGGCGTTACCCAAAAGGAAAAGCTTAAACAGCTTGCGGGCAACATAGACGTGCTGACCCTCACCGCCACCCCCATTCCCAGAACTCTCAATATGGCAATGGGCGGAATCCGCGACATTTCGGTGCTTGACGAGGCACCCACCGACCGACTTCCCGTACAGACCTACGTGCTCGAGGACGACGAGCTTATAATTATGGAGGCGATAAAGCGAGAGCTTCGCCGAGGCGGTCAGGTGTTCTATATGCACAATTTCATCGACACCATAACAAGCGTGGCGGCACGCGTGCAGAACGCAATTCCCGACGCGAAAATAAAGATAGCCCACGGCAAAATGGAACGCGAACAGCTTGAGGACATCTGGAACTCGATGCTGACGGGCGAAACCGACATTCTCATCAGCACAAGCATTATCGAAACGGGTATCGATATCCCCAACGCCAACACGCTCATAGTTGACAACGCCCACAGGCTTGGACTTTCACAGCTTCACCAGCTCCGAGGCCGCGTGGGACGTTCCTCTCGCAGAGCCTATGCGTATTTCACCTACCCACAGAATATGGCACTGACCGAAATATCCCAAAAACGCCTTGAGGCGGTGCGTGATTACGCCGAATTCGGTGCGGGCTTCAAGATAGCTATGCGCGACCTGGAGCTGAGAGGTGCGGGAAACCTTCTCGGCTCACAGCAGCACGGACACCTTGACGCGGTAGGCTACGACCTCTACATTCGACTTCTGAATGAGGCGGTGCTTGAGGAAAAGGGCATCACCCCTCAAAAGGAAGCGGAATGTAAGGTTTCGCTGGCTTATGACGCCTATCTGCCCGACAAATACGTGAAAAACTCGGCTCAGAGAATGGCTCTTTACAAGCGAATAGCCCTCATCCGTAACGAGGACGACTACTACGACATCGTAGACGAGCTTATCGACCGTTACGGCGAACTCCCGAAGGCGGCAAGAAACCTTCTTCTCATCGCCCTCATACGCGGAAACGCCATCTCCTGCGGTATCGAGGAGGTATCAGGCGAGGGGCAGACGGTAAACCTGTACCCCTCACACATCGACATCGACGTATGGATGCAGCTTGCCGACGAGTTTGCAGGAGCTCTCAAGCTGATAATGACCTCACGCCCCCATATAGCGCTTGCACTGAAAAACAACCCCAAGCCCCTGGAGTATATTAACAAAATATTTGAAAAATATCTTGAATTTGCTCAAAAAGAGGAGTAGACAAATCACCGAGTAGGGTGTATAATAAAAGCAACGTTATAAAATTGACCAATCCTACGAAAAAGAAAAGGATACAAAAATGAAAAACAAATTTTTAAAATCGGCTCTCTGCACGCTTCTCGCCCTGGTTTTGCTGTTTTCCTGCATTTCCTGCGGCAAAAACGAGGAGGAAAGCCGCCTGAAAACCCCTGACGGAATTGCGGTAAAGGACGCCGACTCGCTTATGGAGTCGGGCGGGCTCTCGTTGCCAATGGGGGTATACAAGCTTATGCTCTCTATCCAAAAGGGAAATATGGCGTATTTCATCAATCTCCACTACGGAAGCCACGACAGTGCGGCGTTCTGGGACACGATAATCAAATCCCCCCTCACCACCGCCGACCAATACTACACCGAGGCTATCGAAAACAAGGCGAAGTCGCTTCTGGCGTCGGCTCTGCTCTTTGAAGAACTGGGGCTTTCGCTCCCCTCCTCCGTCACAAGTCAGATAGACAGCGAAATGGAGGCTCTTGTAAACGAGTTCGGTGCGGGCAAAAAAAGCGTTCTTGAGAACACCCTCAAGGAATACGGCTTTACCTACGACAACATAAAGAGCTACAAGCATCTGGCGGCAATGTCCGAGTACGCCTCAAATTCGCTCTACGGAAGCGACGCCTCAAAGATAGGCTCCGACATCAAGCAAAAGTATCTTGAGGACAATTATTTTGCATACCGACAGATATTCCTCTCAAATCAGTATCTCGTCTACAAAACCGACGCTAACGGCGATATTATTTATTACGACGGAAACGGAAACGTGGCGTACGACGTGATAAACGGCTCACCCAAAGTGGGAAGCGACGGAAAATTCGTCTACTACACCGAGGACGGCAAGATAGCCTACGACACAAAAAGCGGACTTCCCTCCCCCGTGTACGACGAGGACGGATATCAGAAAACCGAAGAATACAGCTACGAGCAGATATTGAAGCGAATCGAGCTTGCGGGCGAGCTTATGGAGCTCGGTGCAGGCAGTGAGGAAATGTTTGAGTCGCTTGTCTCGGCTTACGGCGAGGACGGCATATCGCAAAAAATCACCACCTACGTGGCAGGCAACATCAGCTATTCAAGTATGGGCGATTCGCAGAGTTACGAATTTCTCGACGCGGTGGTGCTTAAGCTTGCGGAAATGGAAGTTGGCGAGCTGACGCTTATTCAGGACGAAAGCGGACTTCACATAATCAGAAAATACGCCCTTGAAGAGGGTGCCTACGCAAACAAGAATTATTCGGGCTGGTTTGTGGACAAAACGTATGGAGTGTACGACTTCAACGAAAACCTCAAATACGATCTTTTCAACGAGGCACTTGAACCCTACCGCGAAAAGATAGAGGTAAACGAAGAGCTTCTCGCCTCCGAAACCCTGAAAACCGCAAAACCGAATTACTATTATCATTGATGAAAAAACGGGGGAACGGGTCGCTTTTTTGCAAAAAAGCTCCGCAAAAAACCTTTCTGATGAAAGTTTTTTTGATTGTTTTGTGCGTTGCCGTTCACTCGTCGGCTGAACACCGACGAGTTTGTTGGGCTAATGATTGGGTGCTTTAGATTGCTGTCGGAGCGTACTACCGCAGGCGGCTGGGGACTCACCACCCGCCTCGCTCACAAGTTGCTTCGCAACATGCCCATCCGCCCTCACGAAACAGTTACAAGAAAAATGGAGGTGTTGAGCCGACATTTTTCGGAGTGCGACGGATATGTTCGCACAA
>JAFTLM010000410.1 GCA_017455945.1 Clostridia bacterium
ACTCGGTATGACATCCGCAAGAGTGGACAGAAACGGCAATCACAACATAAAAATCGGTTTTGCAGAGCCTCGTTCCGATGGTGAGAGTAACGCAAAAATAGCGAATATTCTCGAATATGGTCGGCACGGACAACCCGCAAAGCCCTTCTTAAAGCCTGCGAAAACGGCATCGAAGAGTGCCTGCGAAGCGGCTATGATACAGAAACTTGAGGAGGAGATTAAGAAGGTATGAGTATTCTCGCAGATGTAAACAAGGCGCTCACGCCTCTTGGCATACCTCTTGAAACGGGTGTTTTTACTGATACGGCTCCCGACAAGTATATCGTAATCGTGCCGTTGAACGATACCTTCGGTCTTACAGCAGACAATGCGCCTACGTATGACGTGCAAGAGGTGAGAATTTCCCTTTATTGCAAGGGCAATTATGGCGCAGATAAAAACAGAATCATACGCGCACTGCTTTCGGCGGATCTTACGATAACAAGCAGACAGTATATCGGCTATGAAAACGATACGGGCTATCACCACTATGTGGTGGATGTAGCAAATCATTATGAAATGGAGGATTTATAACCTATGGCAACTATAGGACTCGACAAACTGTACTATGCCAAGATTACCGAGGATGCGGATGGCAACGAAACCTATGCAACTCCTACGTCTTTGGCAAAGGCAATGACCGCAGACCTTTCTGTGGAGCTTTCCGAAGCAACTCTTTATGCCGATGACGGTGCCGCTGAAATCGTGAAGGAATTTAAGAGTGGTACTCTTTCCCTCGGTATCGATGAACTCGGCGCGGCGGTAGCTTCCGACCTCACGGGTGCGGTAATTGACGCAAATGGTGTCATCGTTTCCACATCGGAGGATGGCGGTGCCCCTGTGGCTATCGGCTTCCGCGCAAAGAAAGCCAACGGCAAATATAAATACTATTGGCTTTACCGCGTGAAGTTCGGTATTCCCGCTACCAACCTTGCGACCAAGGGCGATAGCATTACATTCTCAACGCCTACCATCGAGGGTACGATTCTTTGCCGAAACAAGGTTGACGGCAAGGGCAAGCACCCGTGGAAGGCAGAGGTGACGGAGGGTGACACTTCCGTTTCCGCAGCAACCATTACTAACTGGTACAAGGAGGTCTACGAGCCTTCTTATACCGCAACTACAAACGGAGGTAGCGACTAATGACGACTGACCGTAATACAACCATCACCATTGGCGGTGACGAATACAACCTCATTCTTACGACAAAGGCGACCAAGGAAATCGCAGGCCGTTACGGCGGTCTTGAGAACCTTGGAGATAAGCTCTTGAAGTCAGAAAACTTCGAGATGGCGATTGGCGAGATTGTGTGGCTTATTACACTTCTTGCGAATCAGTCCACCCTTATCTATAACCTCAAGAACAGAGACAACCCTAAGCCTCTGCTCACCGAAGAGGAGGTAGAAATTCTTACTGCGCCCTCCGAGCTTGCAACCTATAAGGAAGCCATCACCGAGGCTCTTTATAAAGGCACCAAGCGCAACGTAGAAAGCGAGGCAGACCCAAAAAACGCGGCGGTCGAGTAAGTGACGAAGAGTTATTTACTCGGCTTCTTTATTACGGCATAGCCCACCTTCACCTCACTGTCGAGGAGGTGGGGCTTATGCCATTCGGTCTGCTTCTTGACCTTTGGGAATGCCATAAACAGTTCTCGGGCATCTCAAAACCCAAACGTGAGCATTTCATCGATGACATTATTCCCGATGGAGTGTAATGCCAAACAAATGCTAAACGAAGGAGGTGGTGCAAGTGGCAGATAAATTCGGGCTAAAAATCGGTCTTGAAGGCGAAAAAGAATTCAAGCAGTCCTTGGCGGACATCAATTCCGCATTCAAGGTTCTTGGTTCGGAGATGAAACTGGTCGAGTCGCAGTTCGACAAGAATGATACTTCTGTCGAAGCACTCACCGCCAGAAATGAAGTTCTCAGCAAGCAGATCGAAGCTCAAAAAGAAAAAATCGAAGTTCTCCGTGCTGCTCTTAAAAATGCAGCGGAGTCCTTTGGTGAAAATGACAAGCGTACACAGGCTTGGCAGATTCAATTAAATAACGCAGAAGCCTCTCTCAATAAGATGGAGCGCGAACTGCAACAAAATACCGATGCCCTTGAAGGCGCTGGCGAAGGTATGGATGACGCAGGCAAAGAAGCCGACGATATGGGCGATGAGGTGGAGGACGCAGGAAAGCAAGCAAACGATGCTGGGGGCAAGTTTGAGGCACTCGGTACTGTTTGTAAAGCTACTGCCGCTACGATTACCGCTGCCTTTGCAGCCGTATCTGCCGCCGCCATTGCTGCAGGAAAAGCTCTTGTGGACATGGCAACCGAAGGTGCTGCCTATGCCGATGACGTCCTTACGACCGCTACCCAAACAGGCATCGCAACCGACAAGCTCCAAGAGTATATGTATGCTGCCGAGCTTGTTGACGTATCCACCGAAACACTCACAAAATCGATGGCAAAGAACATCAAATCGATGGCTACCGTCACCGATGTTGCAGGTGAAGCCACGGTGGATATGGAAAAACTCGCAAAAGCAGAGGCAAAGGCGCAAACGGCACAGCTTAACCTTGAAAAGGCACAAATTGCCTACGATGAAGCCGTAAAGGCTAGTGGCGCAGCCGTGTCCAAGGCTTATGCTTCTGTGGAAGATGCGATGTATGGCGTGGAAACCGCACAGATTTCTTACAACGCAGCCGTTGAAAAGAATGGTGCTGATTCTGAACAAGCGCAGAAAGCCGCAGTGGCACTGCAAAAGGCGCAAAGCAAACTAACAAACGCACAAGATGCCTACAATACGGCTCTTGCAGAAAGCGGTGACGCATCCGCCAACGTAAAGAAAGCGGCTATTGCACTTGAGCAAGCACAAATAAACCTTGCCTCGGCGCAATCTGATGTTACGGCTGCATCGCAACCCGTAGCACCCTCGATGAATGAGATGACCGAGGCTTACAACAAACTCGGTGTTGCCGTTTATGATGCCGAAGGTAATATGCGTGATAGCGATACTGTTTATTGGGAAATCATCGATGCCCTTGGTAAGATGGAAAACGAGACCGAGCGCGATGCTATTGCAATGACCATCCTTGGTAAGTCCGCACAGGAACTGAACCCTCTTATCGAAGCGGGCGCAGAAAAAATGGCGGAGCTTGGCAAAGAGGCGCAAGAGGCAGGATATGTTCTCGGTGATGATGCCCTCAATGCCTATGGCGCACTTGATGACCAATTGCAGTACCTCTCTGTAGGCGCAACCGCTGCTAAAAATGCGCTTGGAACTATACTTTTACCCGTTCTTACAGACCTTGCAACCGATGGTGTCAGCCTTCTTGGCGAATTCACCAACGGCATAAAGGATGCGGACGGCGACCTTTCCAAAATGGCGGATGTCATTGGAGATATTCTGCCCAAGGTCATTGACGTGTTTATGGAGCATCTCCCGGTGCTTTTGGACATGATAACAACGATGGTGACATCTATCGGCTCTGCCATTGTAGATAACCTTCCGATTATCGTTGATTCGGCAACGGAAATCATCTTCACGATATTGAATGCGCTGATAGCGGGGCTACCGCAAATAGCAAACGGTGCGTTGCAACTGGTGCTTTCCCTTGTGGATGGTATCATAGACCAACTTCCGCTTCTTATTGACGCAGGACTTCAAGTGATTATAACACTTGTTAGCGGAATTGCGGCGGCACTGCCGAAGTTGATTCCGTCTATCGTGGAAGTTATCGTAAAAATCGTTGAAACCCTTATTAACAATCTACCTCTCATCCTCGATGCAGCACTTCAACTTATTATGGGCTTGGCACAAGGCATTCTTGACGCAATTCCCGTGTTAATTGAGGCATTGCCGAGGGTGATTGAGTCGATTATTCAGTTCTTGCTCGGCGCAATTCCGCAAATTATTGACGCGGGAGTACAACTCCTCACCTCGATTATCGGAGCTTTGCCGAGCATTATTGATGCTATCGTTGCAGCGATACCGCAAATTATCGAGGGCTTGCTTTCTGCAATCTTGGGTGCAATCCCACAGATTATCAACGCAGGTGTTAAGCTCATAACGTCATTGGTTCAGGCGTTGCCTACGATTATCAAAAAGATAGTGGCGGCAATACCGAAAATCATCAGTACGATTTTGGATACACTTCTTGACGCACTGCCGAGCATTGTGGATGCGGGTATCACTTTAATAACGGCGCTTGTAGAAGCATTGCCCGTTATTATTGAAACGATAGTGGAGGCAATCCCTCTTATTATCGAGAGCATCCTAACCGCAGTGCTTGAGGCTATTCCGCAGATTGTGGACGCAGGTCTTCAGCTTATCACGGCTCTTGTTGGCGCGTTGCCTGAAATCATCGAAACCATCGTGGCGGCAATTCCCGAGATTATCAATGGTATCCTTACGGCGGTTATAGGCGCAATTCCGCTTCTTATTGATGCGGGTGTTCAGCTTATTACGTCACTGATTGGAGCGCTTCCCGATATTGTACTGACGATTGTTTCTGCAATCCCGGTCATAATTGAGGGTATTCTTGAGGCCGTTATTGGCGCAGTTCCGCTGATTATTGACGCAGGACTCACTCTTATAACTTCCTTGATAGGCGCATTGCCTGAAATCATCTTTACGATTGTCAACGCAATCCCCGAGATAATCGTGGGCATCATTGACACGCTGCTCGGTATGATTCCGATGATTATCGAGTGCGGTATTGATTTGCTGACTTCGCTCATTACGGAACTTCCTACAATTATCGTAACGATTGTCGGTTGCTTGCCTGACCTCATAAACGGCATTATCAACGGGCTTCTCGGCAGTATTGATAAGTTCATCGAAGCGGGTGTTGACCTCTTTATGAGCCTTATCACCAATCTGCCTGCCATTATCATTGAGCTTGTAAAGTCGATGCCGAAAATTATCACTTCCTTGGTAAGCGCTCTTATGAACGGGCTTGGCTCATTCGTTGAGGTGGGCGCAAACCTTGTAAAGGGACTGTGGGAAGGTATCCAGAGCCTTGCTTCGTGGATTTGGGATAAGGTGTCCTCTTGGGCATCCGACCTATGGGATGGTATCTGTGATTTCTTCGGTATTCATTCTCCCTCACGTAAAATGGCGTGGGTGGGCGATATGCTTATGACGGGACTTGCAGGTGGTATTGATGAAACCGCAGGTGAGGCAATCGATGCGGCAACGGATATGAGTAAAGACCTCAATGGTGTGTTTAACGACCTTTCCGCAGATCTGTCAACGACTCTTCCAAAGAATATCGATGTAAATGCGCATAGCACTGTAACCGATGGCACGACAGATGCTACGGGAGGCTTCATTCTCCAACTTAACATTCAGAATTTCAACAACTATACGAGCGAGGATATCACCGAGTTGACCAACGAAATTATGGCAACCGCAGGTGCATACGCCCAAAGAAAAGGAGTGGTATTTGCATGAATTATTTTATTTATAACGGTATCAGTTCCAAAGATATGGGTGTCCGTATAAGCTCGAAAGATGTCTATTCCGCCCCCAAGTATGACCTCAAATTTCAGTCTATACCGGGGCGGGACGGAGACCTTATATCCCCAAACGGCAGATTCCCGAACACTACGGTTTCTTATACTTGTTTTATCCCGGCAAAAAGCATTCAAGAACTCTCCGACAAGGTAACGGCGGTTAAGTGTTGGCTTTATACCGAACCCGACCGATACCACACTTTGTCGGATAGCTACGATACTTCCTTTTTCCGCAAAGCTGTGTTCAATAACAAGCTCGACATTTCGGATGAAGTTAGCAAGATAGGGGTGTTTACTGTAAACTTTACTTGTCATCCTATGCGTTTTTCGCACACGGGTCAGGTCAAAACTACTTTTACGGCATCGCCTTTTACACTCACGAATCCGTATCCGTTTGCAGCAAAACCTTACTTAAAAATCCACGGCCGTGGCACGGGAACACTTACAATACAATCGGCTTCAAGCAATAAAATATGGGAGTTTTCCACCTTAAACGGATATACCGAATGCGACTCGGAGCTTATGAATTTTTATCACGACACCGAGCCTAAAAACGATACCGTCAGCGGTGAGGGCTTTCCTACTTTTGCGCCCGGCGATAACACCATAGCCTTTGATGGTGGTATCACGTGCATTGAAGTCATACCGAGGTGGAAATCTATATGATTCCCGTCCTCTATAAAGCCAATGCTACCAATTTCTCCACTTACGGAATCGGTACTCTTGCAGACACGATTTCTTGCCAAGTGACGGAGGAAAGGAACGGAAGCTATGAGTGCGTAATGAGCTATCCCATCACGGGACAGTTCTATTCTGAAATACAGAAGGAGCGCTTAATAAAAGCAAAACCGAACGACACATCTGCAAATCAGATGTTCCGTATTTACAGAATTACGAAGCCCTTAAACGGCATCGTGAAAATATATGCGCAACACATATCCTACGACCTTACTTCCATTGCGACTACACCTTGGAGTGCAGAAAATATTATGCCGCAAGTGGCGCTCGACACTGTATTCGAGAAGGCGCTGACTCCGCATAATTTTACCTTCCATACCGACTATGAAAATAGCAAACCTTTCTCGGTATCCAAGCCCAAGAGCATACGTTCTGTGCTTGGAGGTGAAGAGGGGTCTCTCATCAGCCTTTGGGGCGGCGAGTTCGAGTGGGACAACTACCGAGTCATTCACCATCAGGGGCGTGGCACTTCAACGGGTGTGGTTATCGAATACGGCAAGAACCTCACAAGCCTTGAGCAGGATACAGATATTTCTGGCGTTTATACGGATATTTTGCCATATGCGGTAATGACCGATGAAAACGATAATGAAATCGTAATCACCCTCGCAGAGCAAGTTTTGTCTATTTCCAATAGCACTCTGGTGCAACGCAAGACTCTTATAAAAGATTTTACCGATTCTTTCGAGATGGATGAAGTTATCACCGAGGAGGCACTTCGTTCAAAGGCCGAAACCTACCTCAAAAACAACCCCTTGGGTGTTGAAAATCCTACGATTAAGGTTTCTTTTGAGCCTTTGTGGAAGCAACCCGAACATGCTGCGGTTTTAGAAAGAGTTTCTCTTTGCGACCGTGTAACGATTAAGCACACAGACCTTGGTGTCAGTGCTACGGCAAAGGTCGTAACCACTGTTTACGATACTCTTGCCGAGCAATATGTGTCTATTACTCTCGGCTCTGCCAAAAGCACTCTTGTTGATACTGTTTCAAGCACGCAAAGCGCCGTGGCAAATGCCACAGAAAAGGTAGACCGCTTACCGAGCCTTATGGCTTCTGCCATCAATAGCGCCACGAAACTGATTACAGGCCAGAGTGGCGGTTACGTTGTGTTACGTGGAGATGACACGGATCAGCCTTATGAGCTTCTTGTTATGGATGCGCCTACGATTGATGATGCCGTTAATATTTGGCGTTGGAACGTTGGCGGTCTTGGCTTTTCAAGCAATGGTTACAATGGTCCCTACGAAACGGCAATTACGGCTGACGGCGCAATCGTTGCAGATTTTATTACATCGGGTACTTTAATCGCAAATATCATCAAGGCAGGAACACTCTCTTCGCAAGATGGTTCTTCTTATTGGAACTTGGAGACAGGAGAGGTGGTGCTTCGGGCGTATGCGACCACGGAATCGGTAGAGGAAACCAACACCCGTATTGATGAAATCAACGAACAGAAGATGTACCGCCTTGTGATTTCCTCTTCCAACGGAAACATCTTTAAAAACAACAATATCAATACCACCTTAACAGCCACTGTATTTTCGTGGGATGAGAATATCACCGATACCCTTGACCCAAATCAGTTTATATGGACTAGGGTTTCCGATGATGCAGAAGCCGACAAAGAGTGGAACGATAAGCATTATGGCGGTGCTAAATCCATCGACATAACCAAAGAGGACGTCAATATTCGTGCCACTTTCTTTTGTGACCTTATTGACACAACCACAAGAAAAAGCCTTCTCGGCTAATTTTTATTAAAAGGAGTTTTTATCATGAGTAAAGCACAAGGTCAGTTTACAATTATTGACTACAATGACGCCTTAACCCTTACGGGTTATATCGGGTCAAATCACGCAAAAACGCAGATGTATAACCCCGACAACGGAAGCTACAATCCCGACTGGTCAAGCACGAATCTCGTTCTAACGCCGAGCCTTTATGTTATCGGTACGACCACCGACCAGATCACTTCTTCCGCAGTAACCTCGGTCAAGTGGTATATCGGTTCTTCTACGACTGCAATCACGACCTCGGGCAGTTATGCTTTAAGCGGCACCAAGAGCCACATTTTGACTGTTAAGGGCAACGTGATGGCTGGTCTTACGGGTATTGATTACCGCTGCGTTATCACTTACAAGGATGCTTCCACGGGTCTTTCCATTACGCATCCGCTTACCATTTCCTTCTCCCGTGTTGTAAACGGCGGAGGTATCGTTGACCTTCTCGTTACTACACCCAATGGTAATGTCTTTAAGAATACCGAGGTTGCCACTCTTACGGCAAAAGCAGAGCTTTGGAGAGGCTCTTCCGTTGATACCACCAACGTTACCTATAAGTGGGCAATTATGGATTCGACCGTTACCTCATCTTCTTCGACGGGCTACGATGCCTCCTTCGGTGTGGGTTGGAAGAAGCTCTCCGACACTGCGGGAATGTACACGGGAACGACTACTGCAACAATTACGATTTATGCGGCTGCCGTTGACAGTTATGCGGTATTTAAGTGTATCGCAGTTGACTCCGATTCGGCATCCAACACCTACAACAGTAAGTTTACCGACGTTGCTACTTTTATCGACAACTCCGACCCTATTCAGGTAGTGATTACTTCCACGGGCGGAGATGTCTTTAAAAACGGACAGGGTTCGACAACCTTGACCGCTGTGGTGTATCAGGCGGGGGCTGAAATCGATGCAGACGGCAAAGGCACCTATACTTGGACGAAATACAACAAGGATGGCGCAGTCGACACTTCTTGGGGTACAAGCGGAACGAAAACGGGCAAAACCCTCTCGGTGTCGACGTCTGACGTAACGACAAAGGCAACCTTTATGGTGGTCGTAACACTGTAAATAAAAGGAGGGCTACTTATGAAGGCGCAAGCACAATTTACGATTCATTCGTTAAATGACGTAATAGCCGCAACAACTGCGCCGTCAAGCCCTTACAAAGGTCAGTTGTGGGTGAATACCAATTATTCACCCCCTCGGACTTTCGTTTATAATGGATCGGCTTGGAAGGAGCAGAACGGCACAGACACCCTCCGTAGCAACATTTCGACTCTCACGACCAAGTCCAACACGATGCAAAGCAACCTCGACGGGCTTACAAGCACCGTTTCCGCAGTAACAACGAGAGTAGAGACAGTGGAAAATGACCTCGCGACTGTTGAAGAAAATATCCTTGATATTCAAACCGACATATCTGAGCTTGAGCAAACGGCATCGAGTATTGCCCTACGTGTTAGCGCAAACGAGAGTGATATTTCTAGCCTAACAGTGACTGCTTCAGGACTTACGACTCGTGTCAGTTCCGCCGAGGGTAATATTTCAACTCTACAGACCTCGGTCAGCGGTCTTACAAGCCGTGTTTCCACGGCAGAGGGAGATATTTCCTCTTTGGAGCAAACGACATCAAGCCTATCTGCCACTGTTGCCACTAAAGTGAACGCAGAGGGCGGTTCAACTTCTTCATTCGGTTGGAAGCTAATGAGCAGCGGTTTTTATCTGTACGCAAGCTCTGCTACCGTTATGAGTGTCACAAGCTCGGGGCTTTCAGTCAGTGGAAGCATAACGGCAAAGAGTGGTACGATAGGCGGCTTCACGATTGGTTCTTCGTCTATTTATAAGACCAAAACTTCTTATAGCAGTTCTACCGCAGGCGTTTACCTTGGCACCAACGGCATCGGTCTTGGCGCAGGGACTTTCTATGTTACCTCGGCAGGATACCTTTATGCCACTAATGCTAATATCACGGGAACGATAAATGCAACCAGCGGTACATTTACCGATGTGACGATTATCGGAAGCATTTACTTCAACGAAAATCAGGAATACTTCTTGAACCCCAACTACGATAACGGCTCTTGGTACATTTACCTTCCAAAATTCCGTGTTGATGATACGTCGGCATACTTTTCTGGTACACTGCAGGCGCCAAGCGGGAATATTGGTGGTTTTACTATCAGCACATCCGCAATTTATAAGACCAAAACCGCTTATAGCAACACCACTGCAGGTGTTTACCTTGGTACGGACGGCATTGGCTTGGGAGCGGGGACTTTTTATGTAACCTCGGCTGGCGCACTTACTGCAACATCGGCAACTATCACGGGAGCTATAACCGCCACTTCGGGTTCGGTGCAGAATATGACAGTGAAAGGACGATTGTATTTCGGTAACAACTCGACATATTACATCGATGCCAACTATAACGATACGAGCTATTATATTTATCTGCCCGGTTTCCGTGTGGATGATGCGTCGGGTGCGGTCTTTTCAGGCAAACTCTCGGCGGCTTCAGGCTCTTTTTCGGGTACGATTACGGCAACGGGTGGCAAGATTGGCAATCTTAATATTTCCGATGGCGGTCTGCTTTATGGCTCTGTTTCTACGGACAATGTAGCAACGGGTGTTAAAATTAACACCACTGGAATATGGGCGAAAGAGGGACATTTCTCTCAAGGTTCATTTGGTTATTGGTTTCTTTCTTCAAGCGGTTATTTTTGGGCGCTTTATAATCGAAGCTACGACATTTATTTGAAGTCAACGGGACCGACGCTCAACACCTCGTCTGCCACTTGGATGAGCATTATTACAACGGCAAACAGTAGTTCCGATGCACGTTTGAAGAGGGATATTGAACCGCTTTCTTCGCAATATGAAGCCTTTTTTGATAGTCTTACACCGAGGCGTTTCCGTTATAAGGATGGCACTTCGGGTAGATACCACACGGGTTTCGTGGCGCAAGAGGTAGTTTCGGCACTTGATAGTGCGGGACTTACAACAAAACAGTTTGCGGGTGCAGTATTGTGGTGTCCCGGCACCGAAGATGAATGTTGGCATCTCCGCAAAGATGAATTCGTTGCACTAAATACGTGGGAGATCCAAAAGCTGAAAAAACGAATAGCGGAACTTGAAGCCAAGCTCGATGCAAAGGAGGGGTGATAAATGAAGGCGCAAGCGCAATTTACAATACACTCGTTGAATGACGTCATTGCCTCCACGACCGCACCGAGCAGTCCGTACAAAGGGCAACTGTGGGTGAATACGAATTATTCTCCACCGAGGACTTTTGTTTATAACGGCTCTGCTTGGAAAGAGCAAAACGGCACGGACACCTTGCGTAGCAATGTTTCTACATTGACCACCAAGGCAAATAACCTTCAAAGCAACCTCGATGGGCTGACAAGTGAGGTCTCCGTGCTTACCCAAGAGGTGGATAATAACACCTCGAATATAACCACACTCACTTCAAGTGTATCTACTTTGCAGCAAACCGCTACCGAGATTTCGGCAGAGGTTTCTATGAAGGCGGACAAGACTTGCGGTGATTCTTCTTCCTCTTTCGGATGGTCGCTTACTTCAAGCGGCTTTTATTTATATTCCAATGCAACGACCGTAATGAGTGTTACCTCAAGCGGTCTTACAGTGCAAGGTGCGGTCAATGCAACAAGTGGCACTGTGCAAAATATGACCATTACGGGCTAT
>JAFTLM010000411.1 GCA_017455945.1 Clostridia bacterium
GCCGTCACGAAGCTTGGAGATATTTGGACCTTGGGAAAACACCGACTAATCTGTGGTGACCGCACTAAAGAAGAAACCTTGGAGCTTCTAATGTGCGGAAAGAAGGCAAACCTTGTGGTAACCGACCCGCCCTATAACGTAAATTACGAAGGCAACGCAGGAAAAATTAAGAACGATAATATGGCAAACGATGCCTTTTATGAGTTCCTTCTTGCTGCCTTTACCAATATGGAAAGCGTAATGGCAGACGATGCCAGCATCTATGTTTTCCACGCAGACACCGAGGGGCTTAATTTCCGCCGTGCGTTTGCCGATGCGGGGTTCTATCTTTCAGGCACTTGCATTTGGAAAAAGCAAAGCCTTGTGCTTGGCAGAAGTCCCTATCAGTGGCAGCATGAGCCGATACTTTTCGGTTGGAAAAAGAAAGGAAAGCACCTCTGGTACACGGGCAGAAAGGAATCGACCATTTGGGAATTCGACAAGCCGAAAAAGAATGCCGACCATCCTACGATGAAGCCGATAGCCTTGATTGCCTATCCAATACTCAATTCGTCTATGAGCAACACGCTCATTCTCGATGCTTTCGGCGGTAGCGGTTCTACCTTGATTGCTTGTGAGCAGACCGACAGAACTTGCTATACAGTAGAGCTTGACGAAAAATTCTGCGACGTTATCGTAAAAAGATATATCGAGCAGGTGGGTACGGATGCGAATGTATCGGTACAGAGGGACGGCTTAACGTATAAATTCAGCGAGGTGCGCGCAGATGAGTAAACTTACCCTTGGTAGCTTATTTGACGGCAGCGGTGGTTTCCCGCTTGGTGGTACGATGGTAGGCATCACACCGCTTTGGGCATCGGAAATCGAGCCGTTCCCTATAAGAGTTACGACAAAAAGAATGCCGAGTGTCAAGCATTACGGCGATGTTACAAAAATAAATGGTGCGGAAATTGAGCCTGTGGATATTATCACCTTCGGCTCTCCGTGTCAAGATATGTCGGTTGCGGGTAAACGAGCAGGCCTTGATGGAAACAGGTCTGTTCTTTTTTATGAGGCAATTCGCATTATCAAAGAAATGAGGAGGAAAACCAATGGAAAACAACCGAGATATATCGTGTGGGAAAACGTCCCCGGCGCTTTCAGTTCCTGCAAGGGCGAAGACTTCCGCTGCGTCCTCGAAGAGGTCGGTAAAATCGCAGACGAAGAGTTTTCAGTGCCTACTTGCAACGGGTGGAAATCCGCAGGCGTTATCGTGGGAAGCGGATTCAGCATTGCTTGGCGAGTATTGGACGCGCAATACTGGGGAGTCCCCCAACGAAGACGCAGAATCTACCTTGTCGCAGATTTTGGAGGCACGGGTGCAGGAGAAATATTATTTAAGTCCGAGGGCTTGTCAAGGTATTCTCAACAGGAGTTCCGCGCGTGGCAAAGAGCTGCCAATGGTTTTGAAGAAGGCACTCACACGACAGGCATCGGTCTTGACGGGTACAACGGAAGCGTAAGTGATAAAGCGGCAACGCTCGGCGTTAACTGCGGTATGTCCACGGGTCGCAACGGCGTGGTTCTTAATGACCAAGGCGGCAATCGTATGGATATTACCGAAGAGGTAACGTGTACGCTCCGTGCAGAGGCGCATCATCCGCCTTGCGTACTTGAAAAGCAGGTGTTTGAAAACCACTCGCAGGACACAAGGTACACGGGGCCTCTTGACACCGCTCCGACAGTGATGTCAACCTACGGCACGGGCGGTAATAATCAACCCTTCGTTGTAGACGGCGAATATTGGAACGGAGAGAAGGTCGCAGGAACGCTCACCGCTAAAAACGCAGGCGGTAATCAGCGTATGCCCGATAAGGACAACTTCAACTGCGTAGTTCAGCCTTTTGGGTTCTGCTCCAAGGACTCCAACGCAATGCGCTCGTCTAACCCGAACAGTGGCGTTTATGAGGCAAAAACCGCAAAAACTGTCGATTGTAATGGTGGAAATCCCACTTGTAATCAGGGCGGGATTGCCGTTGTCTGCGTAGACCAAGGCGGAGGCAAAAGCGGATGCGGTGTTTCGGAGGAACTTGCGCCGACCCTTGCGTGTACCCACGGCGGAGAGCCTGTGGTATGCATTCAAGGCTCTGTTATCGGCAGAGATGACAAGAACGGCCCACAAGGTAGCGGTGTAAAAGAGGACGTTTCCTTTACGCTTAACACCATTGACCGCCACGCAGTTTTTGCTATGACCACGGGCAGTTTTACGCAGGTGGAAAAGGAAAAATCCCCAACACTTATGGCAAGGGACTATAAAGACCCCAACGCCATCTGCTATGGCTTTGACCCAAGTGCCTCCCGTGACCTCGGTCAGTATTTCAACGAAAATATGGGCAACACAGTGGTCAACGGCTCTTGTCCCGGACACCACAACGGCGTTCTGGATGAAAACTTTACTGTCCGCAGGTTAACGCCCACCGAGTGTGCAAGGCTCCAAGGTTTCCCCGATAGGTGGTGTTCAGATCTTGAAACCGCAGAACCTACCGAGGAAGATATAGCCTTTTGGAACGAGGTGTTTGAAACACACCGAAAGGTTGTAGGCGGCAGCACCAAGCCAAAGACCAGAAACCAAATTATAAAATGGCTCAAGTCCCCGCACAGTGATAGCGCAGAGTATAAAATGTGGGGCAACGGCGTGGCGCTCCCGTGTGTATTTTTCGTGCTTGCGGGCATTGCTTGGAAAGCGGAAAAAGACACATAAAATTATCAATTATCTGCGCAAAATTGCTGGATATATATCTCTTTTAGAGGTAATATACACATACCAAAAAAGTAAAGGAGATAGGCTATGCAAGATTTTGTAAAAAGGCTCAAAGAGCGTTACCCTAAAGGCACGAAAGTTCGTCTGCTCGGTATGGAAGACATACAAGCACCGCCCGGCGGAACGCTTGGAACAGTAATGTTCGTTGACGATATCGGCACAATCCACGTAAGGTGGGAAAACGGCTCTTCCCTCGGTTTAGTATGGGGTGAGGATTCCTTTGAGGAGGTGCGCAGTGAAAACCAATAAAATTTACGGCGTAGGCGCAGATGCGATTATCGAACTGCAATTTGAAAAGGAACGCGACTATCCCGAGGCGGTGTGGGTACGCCTTTGCCAAAAGCATTATCCCAATGAAAAAATCACCGCCGTTTACGATGCCAACACGCATCACATTTGCAAATACTGTGGTGGCGTTGCCAAAGGCATTGACGAGGATATCCTCTGTAGCGAGTGCCGAGAGTGTTTCGGTCACGCTTTCTTTTCAGAACTGTGAGGTACGCCTATGACCGAAATCATAAAAAAGCAGATTTTGGAGGTTCGGGATACAGGGCTGAGCAATATGTTTGATGTCCGTACAGTTTCGGAAATAGCCGAGATGATGGGACACCACGAACTTGTGGAATACCTCACCGAGCATAGAGGCGAATACGCCAAATTCATACTCACGGGCAAAACGGAGGATTAAAATACAAAACAGAATATGGAAAGGAGCCTTGATAGGCTCTTTTCTCGTTTATAAAGGAGGTGGGGGCTACGAGAAAACTAAAAGGATACAAGCCGACCAAGTTCAAAGCCAAGGACTCGTACTACGATAAAGCCTCCGCCGATTTCGCCGTAAATTTTATTGAATGCCTCTGCCATACCAAAGGCACGTGGGCAGGAAAGAAATTTGAACTTATCGATTGGCAGGAACAGATAATCCGTGACCTTTTCGGTGTTCTGAAACCCAACGGCTATCGTCAGTTCAACACGGCATATATAGAGATACCGAAAAAACAAGGCAAATCAGAACTTGCGGCGGCAATCGCACTCTTGCTTACCTGCGGTGACGGAGAGGAACGCGCCGAGGTATACGGATGTGCTGCTGACCGACAACAAGCGAGTATCGTTTTCGAGGTTGCAGCGGATATGGTAAAAATGTGTCCCGCCCTTGCAAAGCGTGTAAAAATACTCGCATCGCAAAAACGAATCATCTATCTGCCGACAAACTCCTTTTATCAGGTGCTTTCGGCAGAGGCGTACTCAAAGCACGGCTTTAATATCCACGGCGTTGTTTTTGATGAGCTTCATACGCAGCCCAACCGCAAACTCTTTGACGTTATGACCAAGGGTTCGGGTGATGCCCGTATGCAACCGCTATATTTCCTTATAACAACGGCGGGAACGGATACAAAATCCATCTGCTACGAAACTCACCAAAAAGCAAAAGATATCTTGGAAGGCAGAAAAATCGACCCGACATTCTATCCCGTAATTTACGGTGCAGATGAGGGTGACGATTGGACAGACCCCAAGGTATGGAAGAAGGCGAACCCTTCCCTCGGAATTACAGTAGGAATCGATAAGGTAAAAGTGGCGTGTGAGAGCGCAAAGCAGAACCCCGGCGAAGAAAACGCATTCAGGCAATTACGCTTAAATCAATGGGTAAAGCAAGCGGTGCGTTGGATGCCGATGGATAAGTGGGATGCCTGCGCTGCCGACATTGACCCCGAGAGCCTTCGTGGGCGTGTTTGCTACGGCGGACTTGACCTTTCGTCTACTACGGATATTACGGCGTTTGTGCTTGTTTTTCCGCCCACTGCGGAGGATGATAGGTATATCGTTCTGCCGTACTGTTGGATACCCGAAGACAATATCCCTTTGAGAGTTAATCGTGACCACGTTCCGTATGACGTATGGGAACGCCAAGGACACTTGATGACCACCGAAGGCAATGTTGTGCATTACGGCTTTATTGAGGCTTTTATCGAGGAGCTTGGCAAAAAATACAATATAAAAGAGATTGCTTTCGATAGGTGGGGTGCGGTTCAGATGTCGCAGAACCTTGAGGGTATGGGTTTCACTGTCGTTCCCTTTGGACAGGGCTATAAAGATATGAGTCCGCCAACAAAGGAACTGATGAAATTGACCCTTGAAAAACGGCTTGCGCATAACGGACACCCCGTCCTTCATTGGATGATGGACAATGTTTTCATACGCACAGACCCCGCAGGCAATATCAAGATGGATAAAGAAAAATCTACCGAAAAAATCGACTGCGCCGTTGCTACTGTTATGGCGCTTGACCGTGCTATAAGGTGTGGCGGCGGTACGGAAAGTATCTATAACGAGCGTGGAATAATTGTGCTATAAAATTGATACTTTTCTTTGAATTCTGCCCAAAATCACTGGATATATATCTCTTTTAGAGTTAATATGTGTATACAAAAAGCAAAGGAGATTTACTATGAAAGTGACGATGGTAAGAAAAGCGCCGAGCGCAAAGAAATGGCTTGAAGATTGGGGCGGGAGCGTGGTTGAGGTTGCAACCGAAAAGACCATAACCCTTCAAAGGAGCGAGTTCGAGGCTTTTGCAAACGACCTGCTTGACGAATACGCTTTTATAACCGAAAACAAAGACCTTATGAGAGTGGACGAAAACGGCGTGTGGCACTGCATCAAAGTGGTTTGCGCCACGATGCCATACTGCATTTTTGTAAACTCCGAA
>JAFTLM010000412.1 GCA_017455945.1 Clostridia bacterium
ATCGGCATAAAGAGTTGCTTCGGAAAGCTCCACAGAAAGGTCTGCGGTCATTGCCTTTGCCAAAGACGTAGGAGTTGCATAGGTTTCGTTGCCGTCCGCATCCTCGGTAATCTTGGCATAGTACAGTTTGTCGAGTCCTATAGTTGCCATAGGTTATAAATCCTCCATTTCATAATGATGTGCTACATCCACCACCTAGTGGTGATAGCCCGTATCGTTTTCATAGCCGATATACTGTCTGCTTGTTATCGTAAGATCCGCCGAAAGCAGTGCGCGGATGATTCTGTTTTTGTCTGCGCCGTAATTGCCCTTGCAATAAAGAGAAATTCTCACCTCTTGCATGTCATACGTAGGCGCATTGTCTGCCGTAAGACCGAAGGTGTCATTCAGCGGTACGATTACGATATACTTGTCGGGAGCCGTATCAGTAAATACACCCGTTTCAAGAGGTATACCAAGAGGCGTGAGCGCCTTATTTACATCTGCAAGAATACTCATACCTTCTTAATCTCCTCCTCAAGTTTCTGTATCATAGCCGCCTCACAAGCACTCTTCGATGCCGTTTTCGCAGGCTTTAAGAAGGGCTTTGCGGGTTGCCCGTGCCGACCATATTCGAGAATATTCGCTATTTTTGCGTTACTCTCACCATCGGAACGAGGCTCTGCAAAGCCGATTTTTATATTGTGATTGCCGTTTCTGTCCACTCTTGCGGATGTCATACCGAGTGAGCGCTCCAATTCACCCGTGGAACGAGAGGCTACCTTGGTGTCCTTGCCGACAACGGACGAAAGGCTACTCTTAACCTTTGCAAGAACAACCTCGCCTCCTGCTTCAAGGACACGCTCGGCAATCTCGTCTGTTTTTTTGCCTAGACTAGAGAGTTTTTTTAAGAACTCATCGGGCATTTGTACTTCTGCTTTAGCCACGGGTCGCCACCACCTTTTTCGCCATTATTTCAAGATACATACCGCGTCCACGGACATTTTCCACTGAAATAATGTCGTATTTTATGCCTTCGCAGTAAAGGATATGGTCGGTTGTGATTGTGGCACCGGGAATGACGCGAATGCGGAAAAGGTCTGTTGCGTCACTAAAAGCGGCAAGATTTGCCCACCTTTGTGAGCCGTGCCGTCCTTCACGGAAAGCACGAACAGAGGCAACACCCTCATAGACCGAGGTTGCAAACCCCTCTGCGTCCTTCACATTCTTAAAAATACCGATGTCGATAAAGGTATTCATTTTTCCGATACTCATAATCACACCTTCCAATCCCTATCGATGCGGAGCAACGTATGAATGGTGCTCCACGATTGCTGCGAGGCTTGAGGGTTATCTGCAAAGAAGCCGCCCGTGCCACCATCGCGGGACTCGTAAAAATGCGTTGCAAGCATTACGATGCCTTGTTTGGTGACCTCGGACATTTGGCTTTCTTTATAAGCTCCCGTAGGGAGATGCTGATAACCCTCTGCGTATGCGATGGCAGAATGAATGAAGGCTGTTACGATATCGTCATCCGCATCGTGTTCAAGATTTAGGTTCTTTTTTACACGAATCAGTAATTCTTCTATCATCACAGCCCTCCGTTATTACTCAGCCGCAGTACCTTTCTGCTGAAGCACCTTGATTGCCTCGGGAAGAATGAGCTTTGCGTCAACGCGCTTGGTAGCAATGAAGCCAACCTGACCCGTTTCTGCAAAACGCTCGTTGAGGCGCTTGAAGGACACACCCTGACGGTCGCCAATCCAGTAGTAGGAGAAGTCACCGAATGCGATGGACTTTGCGCCTGCACCGATTTCGGGTGCATAAGGCGAAGTAAAGATGCGCTTGCCGAGGATGGTATCATACTCACCATCACGAAGCGCGGGCTGCCAGAGGTACTGACCGTTGTGGTCTTTGAGCTTGCGGATAGCCTTGATGGTGCTATCGTTAAGAACCCAAATGGCATTCTTGCGGTAAGGCGACTTAAGGGAGTAGAAGAGGTCGATAATCTCATCTGCAGTGATAGCGGTTTCGCTTGCAGCGGTAATACCGATTTCTGCACCACCTACGCCTGCGAGAATACCCGTGGGCTTACCAGTGCCGTTACCAGAAAGGAATGCCGCCTCCTCTGCGTTACCGATTCTACGAGCAAACTCCTTGGTGAAGTAGCCCTCAAGGTCGAATGCGGAGTCGTTGAGAAGCTCC
>JAFTLM010000041.1 GCA_017455945.1 Clostridia bacterium
ACAAAACCAAGTGCTTTGCAGTTTATAGTGTGATTTAATTCGTGGTGGCAACAGGGCGTTGAAAGAATAACCCTCGCATTCCACTCCATCGCCTTGTCAAGCACAATATCGGTGGCAGTGTCACAGGCGTGTAGAGAAATAACAAGTTCTGGGCTGTGTTCGGGAGTGTACTTTGTAATGTCACCGCAAACGAAAGTCAAACCGTCAAAACCGAGCAAATCGCAAATACCGTTGCAGTAATCTATCACGTCTTCTTTTAAGTCCACGCCAACCATCTCTACGGAGCGGTTCAGCACAGTGCTTAAATAATAGTAAGCCGCAAAAGAGAGATAACTCTTGCCGCAACAAAGATCGCAAACGTAAAGCGTGCCTTCAGTGGAAAGATGCTTTACGATATCTCTTATATGCTCAAGAAATTTGTTTATCTGTCTGAATTTCGAACGCTTGCGGTCAAAGATTCGTCCATTTTCGTCGCTAACACCGAGAAGTTTTAAAAACGCCTCGTTACCGCTTAAAATGTGATTTTTTATCTGGTCGTTTCCGCTGTCCAGAACCACATCGGAAAGCTCACCCGAAAGCGAACGCATAAGCTTTTTTTCGCCTATAAGCGTCACCTTGCCATTTTTGGAGCGTTTCAGTTCCGCGTCTCCTGCTGTGGTTATTAAATTTATTTGATTAAATGAGGAAAAAAGTTCTGCTACTGCGTTGACGTCGGAAATGTGAATGTTTGAGTGTAACGCCTTGTTGTCGGAAGTGAACTTTTCCGCTTGAAGCATATCCTTGCCGGATATGAGCTTTTTGGTTATTACCGTACGGACCGTGTTTTTTTCAACCGATTTTGAAAGTACCGCTTTTTTTAAAACCTTCTTTTGGGCGGCATCCGATAAAAGCTCGGCAAAACAAAGCTCCGGAGTTTTGTTTGATGTTTCCATTTTTACCTCTTCGGGGCAATTATTTCTTTTTACTTTTGAGTGATATCTTGGATTCCGTGCCATTCCAGATTCGTTTGATGTTGGAACGGTGCATAAATATAACGAAAGCGGCGATTATAAGAGCTGCAAGCACGTTCCAGCCGGTGTTATAAAATCTGGCAAGAAATACAGGATAAAGAGCAACTCCGATAACCGAACCCAGCGATACGTATTTGGTTCCTATGACTATGATAAGAAATACCGCCAACAGAAGAAGGAACACGACCCAGTTGGTGGCAAGTGCAACCATAGCAGTGGTAGCCACGCCTTTTCCGCCCTTGAATTTGTAGAAGCAGGGAAACATATGACCAAGAACAACGAACAGACTTGCCACCGCCGCTCCTATTTCCCAAAAGATAAAGCGGCCGAAAATAACAGCAAGCAATCCCTTGGACATATCAAGCAACAGAGTTGCCGCAGCAGGAATTTTGCCGTATGTACGAAGCATATTTGTCATTCCGGCATTTCCGCTTCCGTATTTTCTTATGTCATCACGGAAAAATATGCGTGAAATTATAATCGCAAAATTAAGACTTCCGAGAATATACGGAACGATGATACAGATGAGTATTCCAATTATCGCTACCCATCCGCCCCGGTCTGTTTGTAAAGCCATTACCACGTTCCACGGAAGCTTAACTCCGCCGTTTAAAATAGTCAAAGCGTTCATAATTAAATCCTTTCGTTATCTGCTCTTTTTATTTCTGTTAAAGAGCATTTTTGTTTTGCTTGCAAGTTCTTTCCGTCTTGCTTCAGTTTCTTCGGGTAAGGGTGTTGCCGAGATGAAATTACCTGAGCTGTCAAATTCTGCAGATACCATATCGCCCTCTTTCAGAGCGTAAGAGGGAATTTCGTATTTTTTACATTCATCGTCATAACATATTGCAATGTCATTGCAAATTCTGTCTACAGAAAGTTTGATTGCCATATAACACCTCCGAAAATACTGTTTACAGTATACCATATTTTTAAAAAAAGTGCAAGTTTTTTTTCAATATTCTTTACTTTTGGTAAAAATAGTGGTATACTTATACAGTATAAACATTTTGAAAGGACTTTGATATGAAAAACGTATGTAATCTTGTAAGCGATTTGGTGGATTACGCACTGTCGCATAAACTTATAGAGAAAGAAGATATCGCTTATTCGGTTAACAGAATAATTGAAAAACTCGGAGTTCCCGACTATGCCCCCGACGAGCATCAACCCGAAACAGAGCTTGAGCCTATACTTAAAGGGCTTTGCGATTATGCCGTAGAGCAGGGAATCTGTGAGGATAGCGTGGTATACCGTGACCTTTTTGATACGGCAATTATGGGACAGCTTACCCCTCGCCCGTCAGAGGTTGTAAGAAAATTTGACGAGTTTTATAAAACCTCCCCCGAAAAGGCTACCGACTATTTCTATAAGCTTGCTCTTGACAGCGACTATATCCGTACATACAGAGTAAAGAAAGACCTTAAATGGAAAACATCTTCCGAGTATGGAGAAATTGATATAACCGTAAACCTTTCAAAGCCCGAAAAAGACCCCAAGGCAATAGCCGCCGCCAAGCTCTTGCCGCAAAGCGGTTATCCCAAGTGTCTTCTTTGCCACGAAAACGAGGGATATGCGGGCAATGCAGGTAAACCTGCAAGACAGACACTTCGCCAGATTCCTATGACAATGGTGGGAAAGCAGTGGTATCTTCAGTATTCTCCCTACGTTTACTATAACGAGCATTGCATCGCACTTTCGGGTGAGCATACACCTATGAAGATCGACCGTTCCACCTTTGTAAAGCTGCTCGATTTCGTTGAGCTTTTCCCACACTATTTTCTCGGCTCCAATGCCGACCTTCCTATAGTGGGCGGCTCTATTCTCTCCCACGACCATATGCAGGGCGGTCACTATACATTTGCAATGGAGAGGGCTCAAATCGAAGAAAAAATAAGCTTCAACGGCTTTGAAAACGTTGAAGCGGGACTTGTAAAGTGGCCTATGTCGGTTATCAGACTTCGCTCAAACGACAAAAATGCCCTCGTAGAGCTTGCCGACAAGATACTTCTTGCCTGGAGAGGCTACAGCGACGAATCAGCCTTTGTCTTTGCCGAAACAGACGGAGAGCCTCATAATACAATTACTCCCATTGCCAGAACCTCCGGCGGTAAGCCTGAGCTTGACCTGGTGCTTCGTAATAATATAACCACCGCCGAGCATCCTCTCGGTGTGTTCCACCCCCACGCAAAGCTTCATAATATCAAAAAAGAAAATATCGGACTTATCGAGGTTATGGGACTTGCGGTGCTTCCGTCAAGACTTAAAAACGAGATAGAGCAGCTTTGTGATGCCGTTTTAAACGGTAAAAATATATCTGATATCGAGGATATCGCAAAGCACGCAGAGTGGTTTGATGAATTTAAGAATAACTATAGGTTCACAAAAGAAAACGTAAGAGAAATAATCGAAAACGAGATCGGAAAGACCTTTGTAAAGGTTCTTGAAGATGCGGGAGTGTATAAACGTACCGCAGATGGAAAATCCGCTTTCTTGAGATTCGTTGACTACGTAAACAAAATATAAACACAAGGGGCTGTCTGTGCGACAGTCCCTTGTGTTAATATTGTATGAATGATGTGAAAAAATATATGTAAAACTGTTGAAAATTAACAATTAGTGTGATATTCTAATATTAACAGTAATGTTTTGAACTGTTTTCATTTGCCTATTATCTTAGTGATTAATTACGAGTTTTTCAACAACTTATTAAATAATACTTTTCTATGGTAAGTTGCTCAATAAGTGAAAGGAGCGTGTATTGTTTTGAAAAAAACTATTGTAATTTTATCTTTGTTTATAGTAGCCGTAATACTTTCTTTTTCATTG
>JAFTLM010000413.1 GCA_017455945.1 Clostridia bacterium
GCTATCCAACCCGTTAGTCCACTTTTTCTTTTTGAAGCCACAGTCGCAAAAAGAAAAAGTTCGAAAAAAGAAAAACGCCGTTTGGGGAGTTTCGCTCACTGCGGTGAGCGACAAGGCTTGTGCAGCCTTGACTCGCACCCACTGGCGTGGGGGCTCTTATGGGTGCGGTGCGAACACACCTCTCTTCCCAAACAAGAAAACCGATGTTTTAACAACATCGGTTTTCGGACCTTTCTTGACAAAACCCTGTTAGGGTGGTATAATTAATTGTTAACTTTAATTCATAGGAATGGCGATGCCTTCGTTGAGGGCTGTAAAGCAGTCATCGTCCTCAATTTCAACTCTTACACCGTCGATATGGATAAAACGGATTCCCTCGAAATTGTATGAGGTCAGCCGACGGTTAAGGGCGTCGTCCGATTGGGCACTTACCAGAATGTCTCTCGGCTCGTAGCCCGTTATTATCAGGGTGTGATAAAAATCGCCCTGCCGCGAGAGCTGAACCACGTCTCCTATCTGGGTTTGTGCCGCGCGAACCTCTCTGCCGTAGGGCCCGGGACGGGTTGCGTTGTCAGGGTAGCCACCTCCTCCGACCAGATATTGATAGAGAAACTCCACACCCGTCCAGGCGGGGGCACGTTCGGTATCGTTTATGTAAAACCACCCGAAGGGGTCTGCAAAGCTCATGGTGCAGGAGCCCGCAAGCAGGGATTGGGAGACGAAATTGGTGCAGTTTCCGCCTATCCTTGTGTAGTCGTTAAAAAGCGGATTTCTCGAAAGAGCCCAATTTTGTGCGTATTCCACCGCACGCTCGCGGTTGTATCTTTTGGTAATTATCATCTTTATCTGCCCTCCAAAACGTATTGTACTACATTTTATGTAAAAAGGGCGTGAAAGTTTCATTCTGCGTAATATTCCGAGGCGAGAGAGATTGCCTTTTTGGCAATTCGGTAGGCGGTCCTCCTTGAGACGTACATCATTTCGCCGCAAAAATCCACGCTGTGCCCGCGTATGTAGTGATTGAAAAGCAGGGTTTGCTCCCGACAGACAGGGAGCGACCTGACAAAACGCTCGATTTCGTTCATTTTGGCTTGCAGAATGATGCCGTCGCACAGCGGTACATCGGCATCGCTGTAATCCTTGGCGTAATTGTCGGCGTCAAGCATCTGCTTGTAAATTCGGTATCGTTCAAGGTATTCCTTGACCCTTTCTTCTTGTATAGACATCATTTCCTTTCTGAACATATGTTCGATATTTTTTGTAAAAATTAATCTTGGCAGTACTCACCGCCAAGCTCTTCAATAAGGTCTTTTGTTTCGGGAAACTCGAAAAAATCCGCCAAATCCGATGCAGAGGCGTGTTCTGCACAGTAAAGGCAGAAGGGAACACCGAGAATGAGATAGTGGGAATCGTCGAAAATTTCTCCGCCGCAGGCTGCACACAGCTTTACGCGGTAGCCCGCTCCCGAACCGTCAAAATTGGGACATTCGGGCGGACAAAAGGTTTGTTGACATTCTTTGCACATAAAACTCCTTTCTTTTTATAGGTAACCTTGTGATTTTTTGTAGCGAATTTCCAAACACAGAACAAATGTTCTGTGTTGTGACTATTATACACCAAAAAAATCGGTTTGTCAAGACCGATTTCGGAATTTTTTTCGGAGGTTAAAAAATGACCGCTATCAGCGTAAACAATCTTTCGTTTTCCTTCGGCGTAAAGCCGATACTTAAAAACGTCTCATTTTCGCTCGAAGAGGGCGACAAAATGGGAATAATCGGCGTAAACGGATGCGGAAAATCCACCCTTTTGGGGCTTATTTTGGGCGAGCTTGAGCCCGACGAGGGCAACATATATATTTCTAAAGAAAAGACGGTGGGCGTGCTGACCCAGGACGGAGCCTTTGAGGTAAACGAGCTGTGCGGAAACAGCGCATTGGAGCAGATGTACGCCGCTTTTCCCGAGCTTCTGAGGCTTGAGGCGAGGCTCTCGGAGCTTGAACGTGAGCTGGAGGAAACCGAGCACGACCGCGAGCCCGAAAGGCACGCCCGCCTGGCGGCTGAATTTACCGACCTGAATAACAGATTTATCTCGGGAGGCGGACTTGAGTTCAGGGGGCGTGCGGCTTCAATTTTGATGAAGCTGGGCTACTCCGAGGATATGATGAGGCTTGATATATCAAAGCTCAGCGGAGGTCAGCGAACACGCTTGGCACTTGCCAAACAGCTTTGCCGCGAGCCCGATATTCTCCTTTTGGACGAGCCTACCAACCACCTTGACACCGAGACGCTCTTCTGGCTTGAAAGCTTCCTTTCGGGCTACAAAAAGTGCGTTATAATAATCTCCCACGACCGATATTTTCTTGATAAGGTCACAGGCAAGACCTTAGCCATTGAATACTGCAACGCCAAGCTCTACAACGGCGGCTACACCGCCACCACCGAGCAGCGGAAAACAGACCGCGAGCTTGCCGAAAAGCACTACCGTGACCAACAAAAGGAAATTGCACGCCAGGAGGCGTATATCGCCCAGCAGAGGCAGTGGAACCGAGAACGCAACATTATCGCCGCCGAGAGCCGCCAGAAGCTGCTTGACAAAATGGAAAAGCTTGAAAAACCAAAGGAGGCACCCAAGGCGATAAAGATAAAATTCGGCGAAGCTTTGCCAAGCGGAAACGAGGTGCTTAAGGCACGCGGGCTGGCTATGGCGTTCGGAGAACACAAAATATTCGAGAACGTTGATTTTCTTATAAAGAAGAACGAAAGAATATTCGTCGTAGGACCCAACGGCTGCGGAAAATCCACCCTACTGTCGATAATTCTGGGCAAGCTGGCACCCACGGGCGGATATACCGAGCTTGGATACAACGTGAAGATAGGCTATTACGACCAGGAAAATCAAAATCTCGTGCCCACAAACACGGTTCTTGACGAGCTGTGGAACACCTACCCGAATATGAACGAGGTGGATATAAGAAACGCCCTTGCCGCCTTCAGATTTTATTACGAGGACACCGAAAAAACGGTCAGCGTATTAAGCGGCGGCGAGCGTGCAAGACTTACGCTCTGCCAGCTGATGCTTTCAAAAATAAA
>JAFTLM010000414.1 GCA_017455945.1 Clostridia bacterium
CAGGCTTCAAGAATATTATAAAATCCTATAATATTGCTTTCGATATAAACGTCGGGATTGGTTATAGAGTATCTTACGCCTGCCTGTGCCGCAAGGTTCACCGCAACGGCAAACTTATACTCCTCAAAAAGCTTGTCAACCAATGCGCGGTCGGCAATACTTCCCTTTACAAATATCCACTCCGAGCCCTTGGTTTCAGCCGCCAATTTTCCAATTTGCTCAAGGCGGTATTCCTTTATGGAAACGTCGTAATAGTCGTTCATATTATCAAGTCCGACTATCTTGATGTTTTCTACGTTTTTCAAAAGTTCCGTAACCAGATTGGAACCGATAAAGCCTGCGGCACCTGTTACGAGAACTGTTTTATTTCTTAAATCCACATTAGGTGTAAGCATATTTTTCTCCTATTCGTGAAGTTCGATTGGAAGCCCATCGGGGTCCTTGACAAAAGTCATCTTTTCGCCCGTAAAGCTGTCTCTTCTGATTGGTTCGGGGCAAAATCCAAGTGATTTCAGTGATTCCGAAAGCATCTCCACATCATCAACCTTAAAGGCAAGATGCCGAAGCCCCAATGCTTCGGGATTAGTTACTCTCGGGGGGTGTGTATCATCCACAAACAGCTCCAATACCACGCCGTAGCCCTCAAGCATTATTATCTCATCGTGGTGTTCGGGGCGCACGTGTGATCTAAAAGCCTTAAAGCCCAGCCCTTCTACGTAAAAACGCAATGATTTTTGTTTATCCGAGCAGATGATTGCTATATGGTGAAGTCCTTTTATCATTTGGAGATTCCCTTATACTCTTCCTGAACCTTTTTATAGCTTTCAAGATTGCCTATATCGTATCTCTTACCCGGCATCTCCATAGCATAAACTGTGGTTTGAGTGCAAAGCCAAGCCGAGTAGCTTCCGGGAGCGTCTGTACCGCAACCCGTTTCGATTCCCTTCTTAACAAGCTTAGAATCGTCCTTTGTATAGAAGTAGAAAGGAGGGCAACACCAATGTGACTTGGGGTCTGCCGGCTTTTCTTCCATGTCGAGTATCTTGTCGGTTTCGTCAACCAAAACCACGCCGCACTTATGAAGTCTTTCCTCTGACGGCTCGTAATATCTCATTATACAAGAGGCATTTTTGTTCTTGGCATATTTCACAAACTCGGTAAGGCTGAAATCCAAAAGGTTATCGCCCGCAATAACAAGCATCTCATCGTCAATATTAAGTGCCTCGATGGCAAACTGAATATCCTTCACCGCGCCGAGACGTGTCTCGTTGCTATCGGTTCCGTCATCGACGACAGTAACCTTCTGTTTCTTCGATGCCGCCCATTTATCAAAATGGTGTGCAAACTTATGATTGGAAATAACCACGTACTCGTCAACCATTCCGAGCGTGTCAATGTCGTCTATAAGCCAATCAAGAATTGTTTTTCCGCCAACCTCAAGCAAAGGTTTGGGAAAGTTCTCGGTAAGCGGGTAAAGTCTCGTTGCGTATCCAGCCGCAAGTATCATACATTTCATAACATTCTCCTTATAGTTGGCAAGCAATGCCACGGTATTGAATTTTAAAGCTTTATAGTGCCTTACAGACTTACTCCGTCAGAGCTTACGCAAATGCTTGCCGTATACTTATCTTTAAGAGCAGGAAATTCCTTGAGATATTTTTCGCTGACCTCTTTCAATATCGACTCCTCAAACGCGGGGTCGATAAGTGCCATACAGCAGCCCTTGAAGCCTGCACCGCTGAAGCGTCCGCCGTATATTCCGTCGGTTCTTGTCATTATCTCATAAAGCGTTTTAAGTTCAGACGATCCTGTTTCGTAGCTATATATTGAGGAGCGTCCGCTTTCAAATATTATCTTTCCGAACTCTTCAATATCGCCGTTACTCCAGGCAACGGCACCTCTGTCAACACGCTCACACTCCGAATAGAAATGCTCCGCACGCTTTCTCCAGTTTTCGGGAAGCTTGTCCTTATATTGCTCGAAAACGCCTATCGGAACGTCTCTCAAACGGGTATCCTCATACTTGCCGTATTCCATTCCGGAGAAGGCTTTGAGTGCGTACGCCGCACTCTTGCACTCGTCAACTCGCATATTAAACGCACTTCCTGCAAGATTTCTCTCAAGTCCGCTGAAGAAAATCGCTATCTTGTATGGCTTCATCTTGGGGCTTTCGGGAATAAGACGATAGCTGTCATCCTTGGTATCAAGATACAAAAGATGATTCTTCTTGCAAAGAACCTCACAGCTTTGGTCAAGCTTTCCGCAAGCCACACCTACGTATTTGTTTTCAGCCTCAAGTGCGGTTTCAATCATCTCGCGTTCGCTGAGCTTGATTCCGTTAACCTTGCAAAGTGCCGACAAAAATACGATAATTACAGCCGCCGATGACGACAAACCGCCAATAGGAAGACCGCCCTCCACAACGCCCGACAATCCAACACGAAGATTGTATCTTTTGCCAAGCATAACCGTCGCTCCGCGAAGGTAGTCCGCCCAGTCGTATTCTCGGGTCTCTGGCACCGAATTAACGTGCCACTGCGCGCGCTTGTCAAACTGTACCGAAGACAGCTCAATAACACCGTTCTGCTTCGCACCGTAAGCAATGTGGATTCCCTTGTCAAGAGCAAAGCCCGTCACCTTTCCGTATTGGTGATCTACGTGCGCCCCCAACGGACAAACCCTGTATGGGCAAAATGCTATCCCATCAGGATCTTTTTTGTATATATTTTTGAATATTTCCGCAGAAATCATTTGTAGCCTCCATACATTAAGAGAGTTTCTATCTGTTACCGTACATCTTTTCGTAATAATTTTGGTACTCTCCTGATATTATAGTCTCCCACCACTTTCTGTTTTCAAGATACCAATTTATTGTTTTATCTATACCTTCGGCAAACTTGGTTTCAGGCAACCAGCCAAGCTCGGTGTGTATCTTGGTGGGGTCAATAGCATAACGCATATCGTGTCCCTTTCGATCAGCAACGTAAGTGATAAGACTTTCGGGCTTATCAAGTTTTTTACATATCAACTTGACGATATCGATATTAGCCATCTCATTATGTCCGCCCACATTGTAGACTTCGCCCACTCTGCCGTTGTGAATTATCAAATCTATCGCCTTGCAGTGATCCTCAACGTAAAGCCAATCACGCACGTTCTCTCCCTTACCGTAAACAGGAAGAGGCTTATCGTTCAAAGCATTTGCTATCATAAGAGGAATCAACTTCTCGGGAAAATGATACGGTCCGTAGTTGTTGGAGCAACGAGATATTGTAACGGGAAGACCAAATGTACGGTGATATGCCAGCACCAACAGATCTGCGCCAGCCTTTGAACTCGAATAAGGTGAACTCGTATGTATTGGTGTTTCCTCAGTAAAGAAAAGGTCGGGACGGTCAAGCGGAAGGTCACCGTAAACCTCATCGGTAGAAACCTGATGATATCTCTTTATGCCGTATTTGCGGCACGCATCCATAAGCACTTGGGTGCCGAGAATATTGGTCTGCAAAAAGACCTCAGGATTCTCAATAGAACGGTCAACGTGGCTCTCAGCCGCAAAGTTGACCACGATATCCGGATGCTCATCCTCAAATATCTCGTATATTTTGGCTCTATCGCAGATATCTACCTTACAGAATCTGAATCTTGAATCCTCCATGATGCCTGCAAGTGTGGACATATTTCCCGCATAGGTAAGCTTATCAACGCAGATTATGCGATAGTCTGCATATGTTTTCAACATGTGAAATATAAAATTACTTCCTATAAATCCGGCACCGCCGGTCACGATGATAGTCATACTTATACCTCTCCGTAAATAAAATTGCAGTCACTGTCACAAAGATGTGGAGACTTGGTGTCCTTTTCTGAAAGGATGGGGGAGTCTATTCCCCATTCGACGCCTATCTCAGCATCGTCAAACCTTATGCCTCGATCGCACTCTCGGCTGTAAAGGTTGTCTACCTTGTAGCAGAATTCCACATCATCGGTCAAGGTTACAAATCCGTGTCCAAAGCCACGAGGAATATAAAGCATACGCTTGTTATCCGCTGAGAGCTCAACTCCCACCCACTGCTTATATGTGGGCGATCCGCGACGAAGATCAACCGCAACATCGAGCACGGCACCCTTGGTAACTCGCACAAGCTTTGTCTGCGCCATAGGTACATTCTGAAAATGTATTCCTCGCAAAGTTCCATTTTGAGCCTTAAACGACTGGTTGTCCTGAACAAAAACATTGGTAAATCCCAGCTCTTCAAACACTGCTGTGGAGTAAGTCTCCATAAAATAACCCCGATGATCTCCAAAAACCTTGGGCTCTATGATATATACGCCCGGTATGCGTGTTTCTATCTTTTCCAAAGCCTTCCCTCCTCAATAAACAATCTTGCCCTCTGCAACACGTCTGAGGTGCTCTCCGTAAGGACTCTTACCATATCTTTCCGCCGACTCAAGCAACTTTTCTTTGCTTATCCAACCATTTTTATATGCTATTTCTTCGGGTGCGGATATCTTGACTCCCTGACGTTTCTCAACGGTCTGCACAAATGATGCTGCCTCAATAAGCGAATCCATAGTTCCCGTGTCAAGCCAAGCGTAGCCTCGGCCAAGCAGTTGGACGTCAAGCGACCCGTCTTTAAGATACATATCGTTAAGCGTGGTTATTTCAAGTTCACCGCGAGCGGATGGCTTAACAGCCTTCGCCATCTCTACAACACGGTTGTCATAAAAATACAGACCTGTGATGCAGTAATTGGATTTGGGATTTTGGGGCTTTTCCTCTACGGAAACAACTTTGCCATTTTCATCAAACTCAACTATTCCAAATCTCTCCGGATCGTTAACGTAGTAACCGAAAATGGTAGCTCTGCCCTGCTCCGCTCCTTCCACTGCCTTCTTGAGTGCCTTTGAAAACCCATTTCCGTAGAAAATGTTATCTCCAAGCACCATAGCACAAGTATCGTCTCCGATAAACTCTTCGCCTATAATAAATGCCTGTGCAAGTCCATCGGGGCTTGGCTGTACCGCATATGACAAAGAAATACCGAACTGCGAGCCATCACCAAGGAGCGACTCAAATCGTGGCGTATCTGTAGGCGTAGAGATAATAAGTATCTCGCGAATACCCGCCAGCATGAGCGTGGAAAGAGGATAATATATCATAGGCTTGTCGTAAACCGGCAAAAGTTGCTTTGACGTAACCATCGTCAAGGGGTAAAGACGCGTTCCTGCGCCACCTGCAAGAATAATACCTTTCATTTTCTTACCTCCGTTCTTTTATGTATTAGCAGTACAGTTTTCAGAATTCACATATTTTTTCTACAACCTTCTCTGTGTCTGCCTGAGTTAAACTCTGGTGCATAGGCAAGCAGAGCGTGTTATCCGCAGCATAATCCGCCCCCGAGAAAACACCGCTA
>JAFTLM010000415.1 GCA_017455945.1 Clostridia bacterium
AAGTGTAAAAGGTTGCAAAAAAACAAGCATAATCGACAAAAAAGGACTTGATTTTTTGTGAAAAATATTGTATAATGGGAAAGCTGACCAAAAAACGGTCCGCAGTTTCACGAAATGGAGTAATTATGCCTAAATTTTTTGTGCGACAAGAGCGAATAGAAAATAATAAAGTTACAATAATCGGCGACGATGCTTTTCACATTTCGCGTGCACTTCGTATGGCAAAGGGAGAGCATATCACAGTTTGCGATATGCAGTGTAACGAGTATGACTGCGTCCTTTCCGAGTTCAACCCCGATAACGTGGTTGCGGAGATAATCACTTCCCGTAAAATTGATAACGAACCGCCTGTAAAGGTCTTCCTTTTTCAAGCTCTGCCTAAAGGCGATAAGCTTGATACGGTTATTCAAAAGTCGGTTGAATGCGGAGTGTTCGAAATAACTCCTTTTGAAAGCGAGCGTTGCGTGGTCAGAGCCAAGCCCGAAGCCGAGGAGAGAAAGACCGAACGCCGTAACCGAATAGCCCTTGAAGCGGCGAAGCAATGCGGACGTGGATACGTTCCGCAGGTAAATCCGACTGTCGGTTTTGATGAAGCCTTGAAAATGGCAAGTCAGTGTGATTTGGGTATCTTTTGCTATGAGGGTGAAGAAGAAAAATCGCTGAAAACACTTTTGCGGGAAAATCCGTCAGTACATACCGTTTCTGTTTTTATAGGCAGTGAAGGCGGCTTTTCGTTGGAGGAAGCGAAACTTGCGAAGGAACGGGGAATGCACTCGGTGAGTCTCGGAAAAAGGATATTGAGAACCGAAACCGCATCCTCTTTCGTACTCAGCTGTATCGCTTACGAAACCGAACTTTGATGGCAAAATAAATAAAAAAAAGAAAAATTTTTTTATAAAATGCATAAAAATTTCAAAAAACCTATTGAAATTTTACAAAAAATGTAGTAGAATATAGTACAGTATCAACAAAACAAGGAAAATAAATTGCGAGGAGATATTATTTATGTCTAACAGATTGTTCCAGGGCGTTATCCACCAGATGAAGGATGCTATCGACCGTGTTATAGGAGTTATAGACGAAAACGGAAGTATTATTGCTTGTTCCGAACTTGTACACGTCGGAGAGATAAAGCAGGGAATCCGTGACGAGCTTGCCTATTCCGGTGAGACTTTTGTGCGTGACGGTTATACTTACAGAGCTATAAACGTTGGGCTTAAAGCCGAATATACCGTCTTTGTGGAGGGTGAGGATAAGGTCGCAGACAAAATGTCCAAGCTTCTTACAATTTCGCTCGGAAATATCAAAAATCTCTATGACGAGAAGTATGACAAAGGCTCTTTTATAAAGAATATAATTTTGGACAATATCCTGCCCAGTGATATATATATCAAGAGCAAGGAGCTTCACTTTAACACAGAGGAAGTCCGCATAGTCTTCCTTATTAAATTCTACGGGAAGACCGATATGATGCCTTTTGAAATGCTTCAGAATATGTTCCCCGACAAGTCGAAGGATTACGTTATAAGCGTTGGAGAGCACGATATAGTTCTTGTCAAGGATATTAAACAGGGCACAGAAACAAAGGAAATAGAAAAAATCGCAACCAATATCGCCGATACGCTCAGTACAGAGTTCTATACTAAAGTTGCTATCGGTATTTCCACAATTGTTGATAACATTAAGGACCTTGCACGTGCATATAAAGAGGCACAGGTTGCCCTTGATGTAGGAAAGGTTTTTGAGACCGAGAAGAATATTATAAGCTACGAAAATCTCGGGATAGGCAGACTTATATACCAGTTGCCTACCACTCTTTGCGAAATGTTCCTCCAGGAGGTTTTCAAGAAAGGAAGCCTTGAGTCGCTTGACCGCGAAACTCTTATGACTATCCAGAGCTTTTTTGAAAACAACCTCAACGTATCGGAAACATCCAGAAAACTTTTTGTACACAGAAACACACTTGTTTACCGTCTTGAAAAGATTCGTAAGCTCACAGGTCTTGACCTTCGTGAGTTTGAACACGCAATCACGTTCAAGGTAGCTCTTATGGTAAAGAAGTATCTTAATTCCAAGCCCGGCAAGTTTTAAGCTACATATTGGTTACCGTTGATATATAGGCGAAGCGAGCGTGAGAAAATTTCGTTCGTTTCGCTTATGTGGTATTTTGAACGGGAGGATACGTTTATGGATAATAACAGAAGTGAAGAGTTTTGCCTGGAAGAGCATAAGCCGCCTATGGATAAGAAGCTGAAAATAGCCGTTCTTATTTTGGCGTTTCTGTTTACGGTAATACTTACTTCGATGATTACGTTCGCTCTCACAGCGAAATATTTGTTTACTCCCCAAAAGGACGATTGGAAAGATAAAGCCGACGTTTTAAAACGTTATATTGACGATTACGCGTATTTCGATCCCGACGAGGAGGCAATGCAGGACGCGGCACTTAAAGCTTACGTTTATGCATCGGGAGATCCTTATTCCGAATATTATAATGAGGAAGACTTCAAAGCACTTTATGATGAAAACTACGGAAGATACGTGGGAATAGGCGTTACTATTTCGCTTAGCGAGGTTGTTTATAACGGAGAAACACTCAGCCTTTATGAGGTTGTTCGTGTAGCGGATGGTTCTCCTGCACAAGAAGCGGGGATTCTCTGCGGCGATTTGCTGTATTCTCTGAGAGAAAATGGGAAAGAGACGTTTTCCTCAGATGTCGGAGCTGACGTTTTCACATCTATGGTAAAGGGCGAGGAAGGAACCTTCGTTTCTTTGTCGGTTCTGAGAAAGAGTTACGGTGAATACGAAAAAATTGATATTCGTGTTGAGAGACGTACGGTGATTTCAGAGTCGGTGTTTTGGGAAATAAGTTCCGATGCGAAAGACGTTGGCGTTGTCAGCATTTATCAGTTTGATATGAATACTCCCGTAGAACTCGAAAAATCCTTTGATTATTTTAAGAAAAATAATATAAAAAAGGCCGTTATCGATTTGCGGGGTAACGGCGGAGGAGATCTGTATTCGGTTGTGGCTTGTGCCAGCTATTTTGTTAATTCCGGAGACGTTATAATAAGCTCCGAAGATAACGTGGGTTATAAAGAAGTCTACAAAGCACAGCCGAGAAGCTATTCTTACGATTATTCTACGTGTAATGTTTCGGAGAATGATATCGGAAAGTACAGAGACTTCGAAATTGTAGTTTTGGTAGACGGTTATACCGCAAGTGCGGCAGAGCTTCTTACAGCTGTTTTCAGAGATTACGGGTTGGCTGCCGTAGTTGGCGAAACGACCTACGGAAAAGGAACAATGCAGACAATTTTTCCACTCAAAGAAGAGGGGATTGGCGGTGGAATAAAAATAACCACCGATATATATTTTCCGCCGTGCGGTGAAAATTATGACGGAATCGGAATAATTCCCGATGTTACGGTGGAACACAGTGGAACTGAAGAAGACAACCAGCTTAAAGCGGCGATAGAGCTTCTTTCCTGAAAAAAAGTAAATATTTGCGACCGACACCGCATAATCAGTTGTCGGAGAAGGAGTATATTATGGCAAAGATAAAACAGCAGTATAATCAGGAGGGTTATGATAAGCTTGTCAGTGAGCTTAATTCCCGTAAAAATGAAATACGTGAGAAAATTGTGCACGATATAGAGACGGCTCGCGGCTTTGGAGACCTTTCGGAGAACGCTGAGTACAGTGCAGCAAGAGAAGAGCAGGCTAAGAATGAGGCAAGAATTGCCGAACTTGAAGCACTTATCGAAAATGCAGAGGTAATTGATGAAGCGACTATCGATAAATCAATGGTAAACATAGGCTCTGTGGTAAAGGTTTTGTATGTTGACGACAAAGACGAGGTTGAGTATCATATCGTCAGCTCTAATGAAGTAGATCCTTTTGAAAATAAAATTTCGATTGAATCTCCCATCGGTTCTGCTCTCAGCGGTAAAAAAGCAGGTGACAAAATAGAAGTTAACGTCCCGGGCGGTGTTATCGTTCTTGAGGTGCTTGAAGTTTCGAGAAAAGACAAAAAGTGAAAGGATAAAAAGGACATAAATAATGGCAGACGTAAACGCAACTCCTGTTGAAAACCAGGAGCAGGATCTTAATGAAATACTCAGAATAAGAAGAGCAAAACTTAAGGAATTGGTTGATGCGGGTCAGAACCCCTATGAAAAGGTAAAGTTTGACTTTGATACCTATTCCGTGCAAATAAAGGAAGACTTTGAAAACTACGAAAACAAGGACGTAGCTATCGCAGGACGTATTATGAGCCGCCGCGATATGGGTAAGGCAAACTTTATCGACGTTGCAGACGGTAAGGGCAGAATCCAGTGTTACATCAAAATAGACGATGTTGGCGAGGAAGTTTTCGAGCAGTATAAGAAATGGGATATAGGTGATATAGTCGGCGTTAAAGGCTTTGCTTTCAGAACACGCCGCGGAGAGATTTCTGTTCACGTTAAGGAGATCGAACTTCTTTCCAAGTCGCTTCTCCCCCTTCCCGAAAAGTTCCACGGACTTACAAATACAGACCTCAGATACCGTCAGAGATACGTTGACCTTATTGTCAATCCCGAGGTTAAGGACACATTTATCAAGCGTAGTCTTATACTTAAAGAAATCAGAAACTACCTTGACGGTAAGGGCTTCCTTGAGGTTGATACCCCCATTCTTACGCCTTTTGAAATAGGTGCGTCGGCAAGACCCTTTGTAACTCACCATAACACTCTTGATATGGATATGTACCTCAGAATAGAGACTGAGCTCTATCTTAAGAGACTTATCGTTGGCGGTATGGACAGAGTTTATGAGGTTGGACGAATCTTCAGAAACGAGGGAATGGACACAAAGCATAACCCGGAGTTCACAACTATCGAACTTTACCAGGCGTATACCGATTATAAGGGAATGATGGAACTTGTTGAGGAGCTTTATAAGCTTCTTGCCGAAAAGATCTGCGGGTCTCTTGATATCACATATCAGGGCAAAGAGATCCATATGGGCAACTGGGAACGCCTTACAATGGTTGAGGCAGTAAAGAAGTATTCGGGGTGCGACTATAACGATTGGGCAACAGATGAGGATGCGAGAGAGTGTGCAAAGAAGATGCACGTAGAAGTTCCCGCAAATGCAACAAAGGGTGCAGTGCTCGTTGAGTTATTTGATGCCTTTGTTGAAGAAAAACTCATTCAGCCTACATTTATATACGATTATCCTGTGGAGAACAGCCCGCTTGCAAAGCGTAAAGCAGATAATCCCGCATTTACCGAGCGTTTTGAGTATTTCATTAACGCAACCGAATTCGGTAACGCTTTCAGCGAGCTTAATGACCCCATCGACCAGAAGCAGAGATTTGAAAAGCAGGTCGCGGCAAAGCGCGCCGAGGATCCCAATACCACAGCTCAGGTTGATTACGATTACGTAACCGCCCTTGAGTACGGTATGGCTCCTACAGGCGGACTTGGCTTTGGTATAGACCGTTTGGTAATGCTTCTGACAGACAGTGCCTCCATAAGAGACGTGTTGTTGTTCCCGACAATGAAGCAGATTGACTGATATCAGCCGAACTGTTTGAATAATAAAACGGTGAGGGAAATTTGTCTCTCACCGTTTTTGCAGATTGGAGAAGAATATGGAAGATAAATATACCGAATCGGATATACATATAAAAAGTCCGTTTCTTGAGAAACTGGAAAATTTTTGGTTTTACTATAAAATTCACACCATAGTTGTGCTTTTTATAGCCTTTGTTCTTATTGTGTGTGTGGCACAATCTTGCGGTAAAGAGAACGCAGACGTGAAGGTTATGTATGCGGGTAGACACTATTTTACATCCGAAGAGCTGGAAACTGTGCGTGCCGAGCTTAACTCTGTGTTGCCGAAAGACTTTGACGGGGACGGAAAAAAATATACAGACGTAGTTACTTATCACGTTATGGATGAGACTCAGCTCCGCGAATATGAGGAGGAAATTAAGAATCTGCCCAAAGAAGATCAGATTCAGATTGACCGAACTTATTTTACTACGGAGGCACAAAACTTCAGCAACTATATTATGACGGGAGATTGCGGAGTTTTTCTGCTTGATATTGTACAGTATAACCGATTGATTTCTTTGGATAATCAACATATCGTGCTTAAACCGTTGTCGGATTTGTTTGACGAAATTCCCGCTTCTGCTGTGGGAGATTACGGAATAAAATTTTCGGAAACCGCTCTTTATAAGAATTCGACAATGTTGAAACAGCTTCCGGAGGATACGGTGCTTTGCCTTTCACGCCCCATTAAGATGGGAAGCTCAAACGACCCGAAAATTTATTCAAGAATGACCGAAATGTTTTTGGCTATGGCACAGGAGTGACAGCGTATTGAGACTTGATAAATTTTTAAGTGTAACGGCAACTGCCACAAGAAGTGAGGCGGGAAAAGCTGCGCGAAACGGAAAAATTACGGTCAACGGAATACCGTGCAAAAACGCTTCTGTACATATAGACCCGGAAAAAGATGCTGTGGAGTATTGCGGAGAGCTTGTGGCTTACAGCAAAAACATATATATAATGCTGAATAAGCCTCAGGGGTATGTCAGTGCTACAGAAGACGGTAAAGACAAAACCGTTATTGAACTGCTTCCGGAAAAACTGCGTGATATAGGATTGTTTCCTTGCGGAAGACTCGATAAAAATACAGTGGGGCTGATGTTGCTGACCAATAACGGAGAATTGGGGCATAAATTGCTTGCACCCAAAAGCCACGTTTCCAAAACCTACGGCTTTAAATGCGAAAATATACTTTCGGACGATGACGTTGCAAAACTTGAAAGCGGCGTCTATATAGCAGGAGGATATCTTACCAAACCCGCTAAAATAAAACTTTCCCCAAGCAGAACCGAGGGAGAAATAACAATAACCGAAGGAAAATATCACCAAATCAAGCTTATGCTTGAAGCTGTGAAAAATAAAATAACCGAGCTCGAAAGACTGTCGTTCGGACCTCTTGTAAAAGATGAAAAGCTTCAAAGAGGCGAGTGGAGGTATCTTACCGAGCTTGAAACAGAAATGCTTGAAAAGCATTGTCAAAAATGAAGTAACCTTAAGTATGTATGCCGAAAGGCGGAACGGAGAAATAATGGACATTATCAAGACATTGGCAGATGAATTTAAACTCAAAGAAGAACAGGTAAAAAATACGGTTGAACTTGTTGATGAAGGAAATACTATTCCTTTTATCGCAAGATACCGTAAAGAAGTGACGGGAAGCCTTGACGACACACTCCTGCGTGACCTGGTTGACAGACTTACTTATTTGAGAAATATAGAAAAACGTAAAGAAGAGGTGAAGGCTCTTATTGACGGTCAGGGTAAGCTTACAGATGAGCTTGTTGCCGCAATCGATAACGCAAAGACTATTACCGAGGTTGACGACATTTACCGCCCATACAGGCCTCATAGAAAAACAAGAGCGTCTGTGGCAAGAGAAAAGGGACTTGAGCCCCTTGCCGAGCTTATTATGCAGCAGCTTGATGCATACGAAGCGCCCCTTGAGGTGATAGCAGAGGCTTATATAGACGAGGAAAAGGGTGTTGCATCGGCAGAGGAAGCACTTGCGGGAGCCCGCGATATAATCGCCGAGGATGTGTCGGATAATGCCGAGTACAGAAAAGAAATAAGAAGAATAACCTTTGAATTCGGGTTTATAGTATCCAAGGCAACAAAGGAAGAAGATTCGGTGTATGCCCCCTATTATGACTATAACGAAAAGGTTAATAAAATTCCCGCACACCGAGTGCTGGCTATTAACAGAGGAGAAAAGGAAGAGTTTCTTAAGGTTGATATCACTGTTGACGTGAATCTTATACACAGCTTCCTGTTCAATCAGGTGCTCGACAGCGACAAAAGCCCCGCCAAGGAGCATATAGTTGCCGCAATAGTAGATAGCTATGACAGACTTATAGCACCTTCTGTGGAAAGAGAGATAAGATCGGACCTCTTTGATAATGCCAGCGAGGGCGCGATAAAGCTGTTTTCCGACAATCTTAAGCATTTGCTTATGCAATCGCCCCTTAAGGGAAAAACCGTACTCGGATTTGACCCCGGTTACGTAAACGGTTGTAAGAC